>NZ_JBKOTV010000002.1:0-171828 GCF_049738055.1 Streptococcus sp. CL6.22
ATCCATCCCACTTAAGTTTCCATCCAGCCATTCAATGCTTTCATAATAAAATAAAGAAGGAGGGGCTACAATATTTCCACTACTTATAGGAATTAAATTGCTAATGGCGCGGAACAGTGTCGTCTTTCCAGAGCCATTGATAGCAAGAATACCATAAATCCTACCCTTTTCAAATGTAAAATCAACATCTTGTAAAATGACTTGTCGCGTTTTTAAGGTCACATGAGTAAGATGCAACATACCTAGCCCTCCTTTTTGGATTAATAGCCTCCGCTGTAGTAGTTTAGTACCTCATAACAATCGTAATTCCAGCCAGAACCAACTTTATACTCTGAATAGCTGTCATAACGATACCATAACAGGGGATTAATATAGTCATATCTCTAGCAATTCATACTAGACTTATAGTAGGTATTCCAACCATACCGATAAGTTTTAAGAACGCTAACAGCAGATACACTGGACTAAAAAAGACCAATAGATCATAAACTAACTAATTAAACGGTTTTTGCTAATTTTTAATGGTTTTATATCACCGATATTGAAGACGCTTTCATTATATCGTTTTTATCATTATTATGCAATAGATTTTTAGTTTGTTTTACTAATATATAATATTTGTCTCCTTCCTACCGAACGCTTTCTATTTTCCAACTCCTCCACCCTTTAAAGCGTATAGCTCCTTGCTGGTCAGTTCGGTAAACTTTACTATTGATACCTTCCAGTCGAGTCAAGGTTTCCTGATGGGGGCGTTTCGTTCGATTGTTCTTTCCAACTGAAATGAGAGTAAACTCTGGTTTGAGCTGTTCTAGAAAGGCTGAACTTGATGATTTTTTAGAGCCATGTTGACTAGATTTCAAAACATCCACTTCTAGGTCAGGATATTGCCTCAGCAAGTCCCTCTCTCCTTTCTCCTCCAAATTTCCAGTGAAAAGAAAGTTTTTATCCAAGAGTTTTCCATACAAAACCAGGGTATCTTCATGACCTCCGTCTCCAATTTTCCTTGGAGATAGGACTTCTAACTGACTTCCAAAAATTGGCAAGTTCTCTCCTGCTGTCACACTGCGCACCTTGGTTTGAGTTGCCTCTAGTTCTGCAACAATTTCCTTCTGTTTCAAACTGCCTTTTGACACTAAAATTTCGCCTACATGGAATGCCTTGGTCACCTCCAGCAAATCACCAACATGTTCCTTGTCCGTGTTAGTCAAAATTAGCTGGTCAATCATGGCCACTCCTCGACTTTTGAGGTAGGGAATCAAGGTTCGCTGGGCATTGCTAGTCGTTGCCTTTTCTTGCCATTTTTCAATTTTCTTATCAGATTCTGCCTTGCCACCGACATCTATGAGAATAGTCTTACCAGTTACATCCCGTAGGAAAATACTTTCGCCTTGCCCCACATCCAGCATGGTAATTTCATTTTCCAGTGGATGCTTGGTCAAGAAAAAGAGACCCACAATCAGTAAGCTGAAGCCAGCTACTCTTTTGATATTTTTCCTCAAATCATAGACTAAAGCCAAAGAAATTAATAGTAGTATCAACAGCCATGCATTGGGTTGTCCAAAGACCAGAGGTCTACTTGCCACCTGTGATACAAAGCGAATCATCCCCTCCAACCATTCAAAAATAAAATTCAGCTGAATGACTGGATAGAGAAAGGAAAGGGCAAATAAGATAGACAAGAGCGGTAAGAAGACCAAGTCAAAAAGAAAGGAAAAGACAAAGGTCAAGAGGATGGACCAAGGTTGAAATTCCGCAAAATAGAAGGATAGAATGGGTAATATTCCCAAAGAAATAACCAGACTTTCTCTGGCAATAGCCTTAAACCCCTCCCCTTCTTTACTGGTCATGGTCAAGATAAAAGCATAAGCACATGACAAAACTCCTCCTGCCGTCAGGAAAAAGTTAGGCATAATGATAAAGAGTACAAGGACCGTCAAGGCAAAATTATCCAAGCCCTTAACACCATGTTGAGCCAGTAACTTTTGCAAAAGACTGCGAATGACTGATGCTGAAAATCCTGTCAGCCCTGCATAGATAAGGGAAAAGGGATAGGTCAGCCATTTCAACTTTTCTTGGGTCAAGCCTAATCGCAAGAGGAGTTTCTTAAAGCCATCCATGAAAAAGCCTACCTGCATACCCGACAAGGCAAAGAGGTGGATAATTCCTAGACTAGAATAAAGCTCGTTCATCTCCTCAAAGTCGGTGTCCAGATGTCCTAACAAGAGCCCTGTCATGTAATTGCGCATAGGGTCTGGAAAATGTGTCTTAATCCAAACCACAGCCTTTCGGCGTAAACTGGATAGATTTTCTCCTATATCCCAACTGCTAACCTGTTTAAGGGACTGGATTTTTTTGATATTGAGTGTCTGGTAAATTCCCTGAGTCTTCAGATAGGCTTGGTAGTCAAAGCCACCAAAATTTCTCTGCCCTTCTGGCTCTGATAGTTTTCCTTCAAGTTCCAAATCATGAAGGGCTGTTAAAGCTTGAAAGGCTTCTTTCTCCTCCTCGGACTGGAGTTTATAATAAACTTGAAAAATGCGTCCATCAGACTTGCCACGAAAGGATAGACTATCACCATTAACCTTAATAGTGTCAGGCAAAATCCGTACCTTTTCGACAGAATCTACCAGATTTTGACTAGTTTGACTCTGTTGCCAATTTTGAAACAGAAACCAGAATCCAAAGATTCCACAAATCACTAGAACTTTGCCTGCAGATTTCCACGGAAATTGGATAAAGAGACAGACTAGCAGAAAAACAAAGCCCAACAAAGCAAGATAGGATGCTGAGAAAATAGCGTAGTAAAGCCAAAGTAACATAAAACTCAGGTAAATTAGGGGAATGGGGAACTTCTTAATCCACTGTAACATAGTCTTTTAACTTTTCTATCGTTTTGGCACCAATGCCAGAGACCTTCTTGAGCTCATCAACCGACTTGAATTTCCCATTTGTTTCACGATGGTCGATAATGTCCTGAGCTCGTTTTCCTCCCAGTCCCTTAACCTGTTTAAGCTCTTCCAGACTGGCCTTGTTGAGATTGACCTTCTTGTCCTTGCTTGTTGAAGAAAGCGCTCCAGAACCTGCCTGTTGACTAGCTGATTCTTCTCCCTTAGTTGGAACGTAAACCAGAGCCTCATCACTAACTTTCTGAGCTAGATTGAGCGACTTGCTGTCTGCTTGCTCTGTCAAGCCACCTGCCTTCTGAACAGCGTCATTGACTCGACTACCTACAGGCAAATCATAAATCCCTGGCAATTTAACAGCCCCCTTCACATCTACTGTGATTAGATCTTGTTCAAGGGGTTCTTCCTTTTCTTCCTTCTTCACTTCCTTTTCGGATACCGAATCCTTGGAAACAGCTGCAACTTCAGCCTGCAAATTCGTTTCTTTGACAGGTGTGTGTGGAGCTGGCTTTAGCAGGAAAAATCCGCCTACAACCAAGCCCAGACCAGTACAGATGACGATGATTTTATACTCTTTGATTTTCTCGATAATTGCTTCCATATTTTCTCCTCTCTTAGATTATTCGTAAGAGAAAGAAAAAACAGTCGAAAATTTCTTCTCAACTGCTTATTTATTTGCAAAATAGTCTTCCTTGGTCAAGACATAATGAACTCTTGTAACGATTCGGCCTTCTTCATGCTGGTCCATACAAGCATATGGTTCTACATAGGAAAAAAGCATGCCTGATTTCTCCATGACCTTTCCAGATGCAGGATTGTCCTTATCGTGAAGGGCGGTCAACTTGTTCATTCCAATCTTTTCAAAAGCCAGCTCAATCACGGCACGATTGGCTTCTGTCGTTAATCCTTGATTCCAATACTTTTTATTGATAATGTAGCCAATAGCTGCCTTCTTAAGAACAGGATCAATCTTGTGCAAGTCAATGGTTCCAATAAACTGACCATTGCTTTTTAGTTCTATTCCCCACCGTCCCAAGGGATTGGCCAAGTAGAACTGAGCAATGTTGTTCTTGGTTTCTTCCAAGCTTTGATTGGTTGGAAAAGTGTAGCGTGTATTTTCTATGTCCGAGGCATAGTCAAACATTTCTTGCGCATCATCCAAAGTTACAGGTCTAAGCAATAAACGCTCAGTCTCGACTATGGGATACTGAGCTAGTTTTAAAAAGATTGATTCCATAAGTTTCTACCATTCAAAAGTATTTTCTATCAGTCTAGCATAAAAAAGAAGTTACAGCAAGAAGCGCGAACAAAGAATACCAGATAACTGATTCTAGAGCAGAGAGTTTTCTGGTATTTGGAAGCATTTCTAAAAGCTTCTTAAAATCAATAATTACATAATTCAGAGTCCTACTGACAATGAAGATTCATCATTTTTTCTTTCCTTTTTTGAATCTAGTATTTACTTTTTTTATAACATAAAGAATAAAACTTCCCAAAATATCCAGTTCTATTGCATAGATGAACAATTTGACACTCCAGACCAGCCAAATAGGTCGCTTAATGCTCTCATCTGAATAACCACTATAATTAATAATCCCTAATAATATTGCAAAAGCTACAATCTCAAGTGGGATACGAATTTTTGCTTTCTTTAAACTGAAACCCTTAAATAAATCTCGAAAAGTCTCTTTTTTCGTAGGTACATCTTCCCAATATTCCTTGCTTTGAGTTTTAAGATATAAAAGATAGGCGACTTCTGTAATCAATTGAGAAAATGCATAGCTGAAAAGAAGAGCTCCAAGAATTCCAAAAATAAGTATCAATTTACCTGAAAGAAGACCGCCTATCATAGAAACTATAAAAATAATAAGAAGAGAGTTCTTACTATAAGCACTGGATTTTGCAAAATAATTACCCATTGTTCTATTGATAGAAAAACCTTTTTTTAACTCTCTTTTTAGCCAAAAATACTGATAAATAAAACTACAAATTGTACAAATAACTAAAAATGGAATAAAAATTGGAGAATATAGAGAGAATCCTATAGTAAATTCCTTCGTTGAAATAGAAGTAACTATAATCAAAAGCATCATCAACTGCAGAGAAAAGTATATGACCATATAGACTAGTAGCAGAAAAATTGTTGACAAAATTTGCTTCTTATATACAAAGAGACCAACTAATGGAATGAAAAATGCAATAATAAGGTAGAAACAAGAAATCAAGAGTAAATCAAAGAACCAATTCATAAATGGATTTATTATAGCAACTGTATCAAAATAATAATAAAAAGCGAAAATTTCTAGTGCTAATATAAATACTCCTGTCCATGAAATAACCATCATACTTGCAGATGCGCGAGTATTAGCTAAGATTTTAAAATAAGCTTTATTTAATTCTTCAACTTCTTTCACTGTTTTTTCTTTCACATTAACCTCCTAAATTGACCTAACTCTAAATCCGTTTAATTAAAAATCACAGCTTAATCAGCTTATTCTAATTTTTCGATAAATTAAAAAAATGTATAGAACTCGATTTTTCAATTAAATATCTTTATTTTCTAATTCTTTGTATAACTTTCTCAATATCATGCCGCGTTTAATCAATTTGGTATTTAAAATAGTGTATACAATAAAATATGATGATAAAGTTAATACAAGACTAATATAATTACCTGAACTTATGAAAATGATTGCAGTCACTATTCCTATAATCAAAAAACAGAGCATCGTTATATATAATATTAAAACATTCCTTTTTTCTTGCTTTAAAAAGTTTTGATAATTTCTTAAATCAATTTGAAATTCTTCTAACTCAATGACACGATTTAAAACATAATAAAGGAATAGACTGCTACCAATACTAATGATAATATAAGCAAGGACCAAAGACAACAACCGAAAATCTGTTGGCACTTTACCATTTTTACTTATACTTCTTAAAACACTATATAAAATAAGAGCAATTGAACTGTAACCAGTAATAGCAGTTGCTCCATTGGTTTTATCCTTTATTGAATATAACAGTTGATGATTTTCATTGCTATAGTAGACAGATTTTCCCTGATATATACCTAGAGCAATGAAATTCTTAGTGTTACTTTTCATAATTACCTTTCTCATTTATAAGTTTTATACAGTTCATTTATGATTTTTCCTCTCTGAAATACTTTATTATAAAAGAACATAAAATATATAGTCATAAATAAAACTGAAACAACTCCCCATGAAATATTGTCATATGTGATAAAGAGGTATGCAAAGAATATTATCATTAGTGGTAATATGATAAGAGATAAATAGGTAAAGAAGACATTTTTTCGCTCTCTTAACACAAAGTCCCTCATTGCTTTTTCCTCTAATTGATGTTTTTCCACTTCTCTCTCACGATGGAAGATCATATAACAAACAACAAATGCTGTTATAAAGGAAATTAGGATGCCAATCATTAGAAATTGATATCTTCCCAGAATGGTTAAATAGTATTTGGAATTAACTTTTCCAATTATGACATAAATAATCATGATCATGCTACTGCCAGCAGTTTCCAAAAAAGAAGTCTTTTTTCTTACTATGTATAAACTAGAATCTTTTTTATCAAAATAAACTGGATTTTTATCAATTGTTCCTATCGGAACCATATTTTTTAAATATTTTTTCATATATCATTTTCCTTAGTGGAATATTTTTTGTCTAACATATGAACCACTTTAAATCTCTGTATTGGTTTCGTGTTTAATAACAATAGAGGAAACATATAAAATAAAATGGCTAAAAACAAAAACAAAAAATTAGAAGTCAATAAATAAACTATAGAAAAAAGCACTGGAAAAAGAAATGCCAATAATATAATTAGATAGCTCTTAACTATATTTTTCTTCTCATTTTTAAGAAAAGTTATCATATCAACGTTTGAAAGCACAAAGGGACTAATAGTTAATTCTTCATTCAAAGCTGGTCTGTAGATGAGTTTTGAGACAATGATCATTAGAAAAAAACCAAAAGTCAAGGGCCAAAAACCACTAAACACCTGAACTTTTGTTATTTCTCTTACAATCACATAAAGGATAAGTGCTACTCCTGTTGAGAAAGCGATAGGAGACACTTTAAACTTTCTTTTAGAATGACCTAAGAACATCTTGTCTGTTTTCTTATCAAAAAAAACTGTTTCCCCTTCAAAATTACCAATGCCTACAAATTCAACGTCCTTTAACTTTATAATTTGCTTTTCGTCCAAGAGAATCTCCTATTTTTCTTATCTGATGCATACTCAAACATTGCTTCCATATCATCCAAAGTTAGAAATCTAAGCAATAAACGCTATGTCTCCACTATTGGATACTGGCTAGTTTTAAAAAGAATGATTCCATACGTTTCTACCATTCAAAAGTATTTTCTATCAGTCTAGCATAAAAAAGAAGTTACAACAAGTTTTTCTTGATTTTTAAAGCGGTTTCATATAGAATAAAATCATCACCTTATTTTATAGATAATTGTGATAAATCATTTACAACCCGTCAATAGAAAGGGAGTTTTTCTCTATGTTAATCGGAATTCCAAAAGAAATTAAGAATAATGAAAACCGTGTCGCCCTCACACCTGCTGGTGTCCACAGCTTAGTCGTTCGTGGTCATCGCGTCCTTATCGAAACAAATGCTGGTCTCGGTTCAGGATTTACTGATGATGACTATCAAAAGCAAGGAGCTGAGATTGTCGCTACTTCTGGTGAAGCTTGGGCTGCAGAGTTAGTCGTGAAAGTAAAAGAACCATTAACTTCTGAATATGGTTACTTACGTGACGACCTGCTTCTCTTCACCTACTTGCACATGGCCGCTGCTCCAGAATTAGCAGATGCCATGTTGGAATCAAAAACAACAGGGATTGCCTATGAGACTGTCCGTGATTCCCAAGGTCAATTACCACTCCTCGTACCTATGAGTGAGGTTGCAGGCCGTATGGCAGTCCAAATCGGTGCTCACTTCCTAACCAAACAAGCAGGAGGTTCTGGCGTCCTACTGGGTGGTGTACCGGGTGTACCTAAAGGAAAAGTAACCATCATCGGTGGTGGTGTCGTAGGGACCCATGCTGCCCGCATCGCTTTAGGATTGGGAGCGCAAGTGACCATCCTTGATATCAGTGCTAAACGTCTCTCCGTTTTAGAGGAGGTCTTTGGTCACCAAATTCAAACTCTTATGTCAAATTCTTTCAACATCGAAGCCAGTGTGAGAGATGCGGATGTGGTGATCGGAGCGGTTCTCATCCCAGGTGCCAAAGCACCAAAATTGGTGACAGAGGAGATGGTCAAGCAAATGCGTCCAGGATCAGTCATCGTTGACGTTGCTGTTGACCAAGGTGGTGTTATCGAGACAGCTGACCGTGTGACAACGCACGATGAGCCTGTCTATGAAAAACACGGTGTGCTCCACTATGCCGTTGCTAACATCCCCGGTGCAGTTGCCCGTACTTCAACCATCGCCCTAACTAATGTCACTCTTCCTTATATCGAAGCTTTGGCTGGTAAAGGTTTTGTGCAAGCAATCTCTGAGGATGAGGGCTTGCGTCAAGGTGTTACCACTTATCAAGGTTACTTAACCAGTCTTCCAGTAGCTCAAGGTCTCGATCAAAAACATACTCCAATTGATGAACTAGTATAAAAAATCTAATTATCAGATAAAAGAAAGAGCAATTCCACCTGAACTGCTCTTTTTTGCTATTCTGTTTCTTCTTGGATTTCTTCACGCTCTTCATTTTTAATTGGAGCTGGTTCATAAGCTCGGATAATCTGAGCGACAACTGGATGGCGAACCACATCCTTGGCTGAAAAATGAACAAAGTCAATCTGGTGAATGTTCTTGAGCTTTTCCTGAGCATCAATCAAACCGGACTTGACGTTACGCGGAAGGTCAATCTGACTGATATCTCCATTGACAATCATCTTAGAATTAAAACCTAAACGAGTCAAGAACATCTTCATCTGCATGATAGTCGTATTTTGCGCCTCATCGAGAATGACAAAGGCATCATCCAAGGTTCGTCCACGCATATAGGCAAGGGGCGCAATCTCGATAATTTCACGCTCCATGAGTCGAGTTGTTTGGTCTTTTCCCAGAATCTGATACAAGGCATCATAAACAGGTCGAAGGTAAGGATCTACCTTCTCTTTAAGATCACCCGGAAGAAAACCTAGACTCTCGCCAGCTTCCACTGCCGGGCGTGTTAGGATAATCCGCTTAACCTGACCACGTTTAAGAGCTGTCACAGCCAAGGTCACTGCAAGGAAGGTCTTCCCTGTACCTGCTGGCCCAATTCCAAAGGTCACATCGTGCTGTTTGACACTGTCCACATAAAGTTTTTGACCCAAGGTTTTGACACGGATAGGCTTCCCAGTATTATCTTTGATGATTTCTTCTTCATAAAGGGCGACAAACTTATCAATTTCATCGTTTTTGACCATACTAATTGCAGTCACCACATCTGGCGTACCAACGGTCATCCCACGGTTCACCAAGACCATGAGAGCTTGAATAACCTGACGGGCTTCCTCGCAAGCAGACTCTTCTCCCAAAACCTGGACAATCTCCGTACGAGCATGAATCACCACATCAAGCTCTTCTTCCATTAAACGAAGATGGCGCTCATTGGAACCAAAAAGATGAAACAGATCATCTGGATGACTCAGTTGAATGTCTATTGAATGTTCCTTCAAATAAAGAACCTCTCTAATCCTTTTATTTCTTTTTATTATAGCAAAGGGGTGGAGAAATTACTAGCCCAAACCCAGTGAATCATGCTAGTGTTCTAAGTATTCTTGCCAAATAACGTCAAAGTCTCCTAGGTTAAAAGAGAAACTGGCATGTTCTTCTAAAAAGCGACTCACCTCATCAAAATCATCTGTGTGTTTTGGAAAGGCTGATTCTTCAAAAGCAAGGTCTGCCAAGATAGCCTTGGGACTGTTACTTTTAGGATTGCGCTCGGTCATGAGCCAAGTGTAAAATGATTTTCTCAATTCTTTCTCCTATCAAGACTTTTTTTGATGAAACTTTTCTGATTTTTAAAAATTACTGGACTTAGCCACTGACACATAGTGGTTTATAAAATCCGTTTTCGCATCTGTATAGGCGTCTCGATTGTGTTCAAATTCTTTCCATAAACTTAGTTTTAATTCCTGATACGCTTGGGCAATATCTGGATGCTGGCAGAGATAATCTCTAAAATAAATCTCGTCATGATCTCCCGTCATTCGCAAATGTAAATGAAAAACTTTCTCAGCAAATCCCTGTTCTGTATATCCTTTATTTAGCGAAATCCTGGTAGGACTCTCCGACATCACTAGCCAACCATTCTTCACCAATAAATCCCTAACTCTTGCTAAATCCTCTATTTTACCTACTTCTAGCAGAATATCAACGATATTTTTGGCCCAAATATTAGGGATAGCAGTGCTACCGATATGTTCTATTCTTTTAATAAAATTTGCACCCAATATTTTTTTCAGACTTGTTTTCTCCAATTCATACCAGTCTTTCCACTCTGACTTGTGCTCTACTAGAAAAATAGGAAAAAGTTGCCAGAGTTCCTCTAAACTCATTTCTTCAAATTTCTTTATCATGTCTATAAGACCTAGATCAACTCTGTCCCAAACTGGTCTTGCTTGATTTTACCAGCCTTCATCAAGCCACCGAGTGCTTTCTTGAACTGACCTTTAGAGATACCAAAGATTTCCTTGATGTCCTCAGGGGATGACTTATCATTTAAGGTCATGAAACCGCCATTGCTTTCCAAATAGGTCAAAATCATCTGGGCATCATTTTCCAACATCTCAAAAGAACGTGGTTTAAGGGAAAGGTTCAAGGTACGGTCCACTTCACGGAAACCAATAACGCGCGCATCTAAAACTTGACCTAAACGTGGCTCTGCATAGCGCTCGCTAGGATGGATAAAGCCAAGCATGTTATTTTCTGGCAGATAGACAAAGGTACCTGACAGCTTGAGGCGGTAAACAATGGCTGGCCAGTTTTGGTTCTGCATGTTGTTGTAGGCAGGACGAGCCAGACGTTGGAAGTCTTCTTGATAAGCCAAGAGTCCCCAGATACGGTCTTTCTTGTCCACTTCAAGACGGATGTAGAGTTGGTCGCCCTTCTTAGGCCAGAGTTCCTTGAGCTCAGGGAGAATATCGAGTGACACAACGATTTCCTTGTCAGGAAGGCCTGTATCCACAAAGACACCCAAGTCTTTACGAACTTCCGTTACAGTTCCCCAACCAAATTGTTCCTGAGTGGCAGTCACTTCTAGAGTGGTCAGGCGGAGTTTTTGCTTCATATCCGTGTAGGCAAAACCTTTGACCGTATCCCCTACTGTTTGTTGGCCTTCTTCCTTAGCAAGAGCATAGGTTTGACCATCCTTTTGCACAAAGTAAAAACGGTCATTTTCATCGATAATCAGTCCAACGATAAAACTTGCAAGATTTGTATTCATATTTCCTTCTTTCGAATAAAACTCAGCCAGCAATGCCAACTGAGTTTTTCTGTTTATTTTTAGACTTCCAAAAGTTCTTTCTCTTTGTTGGCAGTCATGTCGTCGATGTGTTTAACAGCATCGTCTGTTACTTTTTGAATATCTTTTTCAAGAGTCTTCAATTCGTCTTCAGTGATTTCTTTTGCTTTTTCTTGTTTCTTAGCTTCGTCCATAGCATCGCGACGGATATTGCGGACAGCCACTTTAGCATTTTCGCCGACCTTCTTCACTTCTTTAGCAAGGTCACGACGAGTTTCTTCTGTAAGAGCAGGGATAACCAAACGAATAACAGAACCGTCGTTAGCTGGTGTGATACCAAGATCAGAAGCGTTCAAGGCACGTTCGATGTCTTTCAATGAAGACTTGTCAAATGGTGTTACCAACAAAACACGCGCTTCTGGAATCGTAATTGAAGCGATTTGGTTAAGAGGAGTTTCGACTCCATAGTATTCTACATGTACACGGTCAAGCAAGCTTGCATTGGCACGACCAGCACGGATACCTCCAAATTCACGAGCAAGTGATTGGTGAGACTGGGTCATTCTCTCTTTAGCTTTTTCAATAATTGCGTTAGCCATAATCTTTCTTATTCCTTTTCTTCGATATTATTTGAAACTGTTGTTCCGATATTTTCACCAAATACGACACGTTTGATGTTGCCTGGTTGGTTCATGTTGAAGACAACCAAGTCAATGTCGTTATCCATTGAGAGGGTTGAAGCTGTTGAGTCCATGATACGGAGACCTTTATTGATAACGTCACGGTGGGTCAATTCTTCAAATTTAACAGCGGTCTTGTCCTTCTTAGGATCGGCATTGTAAACACCATCTACGCCATTTTTAGCCATAAGGATAGCATCCGCTTCGATTTCAGCTGCACGAAGAGCCGCTGTTGTATCTGTTGAGAAGTAAGGTGAACCAATTCCGGCACCAAAGATAACGATACGGCCTTTTTCAAGGTGACGAAGGGCACGTCCACGGACATAAGGCTCTGCCACTTGTTGCATAGCAATCGCTGTTTGTACACGCGTATCGACCCCAACTTGCTGCAATGAATCTGCCATCACAAGAGCATTCATAACAGTCCCAAGCATTCCTGTGTAATCTGCCTGAACGCGGTCCATACCTGCTTCTGCTGCAGGTTCACCACGCCAGAGATTTCCTCCACCAATAACAAGGGCAATTTCGATACCTAAGCTATGAACTTCTTGAATCTCTTTTGCGATTGTTTGAACTGTTTGGATATCAATCCCTACGCCACGTTCACCGGCAAGGGCTTCACCTGATAACTTAATTAAAATACGTTTATACTTGGGATTCGCCATTTTCACTCTCCTTCTTTTATCCTACCTATTTTATCACAATTTCTAAGATTTTTATAGTATCATGAGCAATTCTTTCAAAAAAATTAGACAGTTAAAAATTCCTCTAAAGCGCTGAGGGCACGCTCTGCAATTTTTTCATAACGAGCCTTCTTATCACGAATACGTTCGCCTTCCAACTCCTTGATGATTCCAAAATTGACATTCATTGGTTGGAAATGTTTGCTGTCCGCATGGGTGATGTAATGAGCTAGACTTCCAATCGCTGTTGTCTCTGGGAAGATTGCTTCACTTTCTCCCTTGAAAAGACGAGCCGCGTTAATTCCCGCAACTAATCCTGACGCAGCTGACTCTACATAGCCTTCCACACCCGTCATTTGACCAGCAAAGAAGAGATTTGGCTGTT
Organism: Streptococcus sp. CL6.22; assembly: GCF_049738055.1. Classification (GTDB taxonomy): domain Bacteria; phylum Bacillota; class Bacilli; order Lactobacillales; family Streptococcaceae; genus Streptococcus; species Streptococcus mitis_DJ. The sequence continues at coordinate 13,144 of NZ_JBKOTV010000002.1, forward strand.
TCTTGGAACGATAGGTTTGCTCAAGAAGATTTGGTGAATCCATATAAGAATTGCGGTGCATGACACCATAACGTACAAACTCCGCATTTTCAAGGCCTGGAATCATTTGGAAGACACGCTTTTGTTCTCCCCATTTGAGGTGGGTTTGGAAACCAACAATATTGTAGAGACTACCAGCCGCATTATCCTGACGAAGTTGCACAACCGCATAAGGTGTTTTGAATTCTCCATCACGAGGGCCTGTGTAATCGTCTGGATACTCAAGTCCAACTGGCTTCATAGGGCCATAGAGCATGGTTTTAATACCTCGTTTAGCCATGACTTCGATAGGCATACAGCCTTCAAAGTACTTTTCTTTTTCAAAAGAATTGAGCGGTGCTTCTTCCGCATTAACCAAGGCTTCATGGAAATCCATAAACTCTTGCTTAGTCATAGGAGCGTTAAGGTAAGCCGCTTCTCCCTTATCGTATCGAGACTTGAGATAGACCTTGCTCATATCAATGGTGTTGACATCGATAATAGGCGCTGCCGCATCGTAGAAATAGAAACCATCGCCATCATTAAGGGCATGAATCTTTTCAGCCAGGGCATCGCTAGTCAACGGACCAGTAGCGACAACTGTGATAATATCTGTCGGCAATTCTGTAATTTCATCACGAACCACTTCAATCAAAGGATGGTTGGCAACTTTTTCGGTCACCATTTGGGAGAAACCATCACGGTCCACCGCAAGAGCTCCTCCAGCGGGAACACGTGTAGCCTCAGCAGATTTCAAAATAACTGAACCCAAGCGACGCATTTCTTCCTTGAGGAGACCCACTGCATTTGTCAAAGCATCCCCACGAAGAGAATTGGAACAAACCAACTCAGCAAAATTGTCTGTTTTGTGCTGGGGTGTTGACTTGACACCACGCATTTCATAAAGTTTAACTGGAATACCACGTTCTGCAATTTGGTAGGCAGCTTCAGAACCTGCCAAACCAGCACCGATAACATTGATATAAGATTGAGACACGACACTAATACCTCTTTGGGAGTGTGAAGACAAGGTTCACATTGAAAAAGCCAATCGGACTTACTTCGCTTTCGAATTTCCTGGCTCAGGCTGAAAAAGTCCACAGGACTTTCCTCCCTCTCGAATTTCTTGGCTCATGCTGAAAAAGTCCCCCGGACTTTTTCACTCCCACAAATCTTTCTATTTTTTTCTTCTACTAGTATAACAAAAAAAGGGAAGAAGGCAAACTTCCCTGTTTAGTCATTTTCTTGATTTTCTTCCCAGTCGTGGTAGGCAGCGTATAGCTGACTTTTATTCCACTGGTAAATCTTAGCGACTTCCTTAATGGCTTGATTTTTCTTCATGCCTTGCTGGATACGGGCTTGGATTTCTGAAAATAAGTCTTCCTCGTCTTTTTCTTCTACATCCTGACTGGCACCTTCAACGATGAGAAGGCATTCTCCCTTAAGTGGCGTTTCAGCGATGCTTTCCAGCAATTCAGAAATTGTACCTCTTTGGTATTCTTCATAGATTTTGGTCAATTCTCTAACCAAGACCACCGAGCGGTCGCCATAAACTGCTAGCATATTTTCCAACGTATCTGCTACACGATGAGGGGATTCATAGAAAATTTGTGTTTCAGGATAGTCTTTTTTCGAGTCGAAAAATTGCTTTTGCTGGCCTGACTTTCTCGGTAAAAAGCCGTAAAAGATATGTGGCTGTGGCGCTAAACCACTAGCGATCAAGGCAGAAATTCCTGCAGAGGCACCTGGAACAGTGACAACTGCAATTTCTTCCTCAATAGCTGCCTTAACCAAATCATGACCAGGGTCTGAGATACTAGGCAAACCCGCATCGGAAACTTGAGCAATACTTTGTCCTGCTTTCAGGAAACCAATCAAATCAGGAATTTTTTCCTTGGCATTGTGCTCATGAAAACTAATCTGCTTGGTGGAAATATCAAAATGCTTGAGCAAAAGACCTGTATTGCGCGTGTCCTCAGCCGCAATATAATCCACTTCCTTCAAGGTCTGGATAGCACGAAAGGTCATATCATCTAGATTGCCAATCGGCGTTGCCACTAGATACAGCTTGCCGTAGGGAGACTGCCCCTTAAAACTTTTTTGAATCTGCATGCCTACTCCCTGTATAACAACTCATCACAGAACATACATTCCTCGTCCTGCTCTCGACGTTGTCCATAAAAATCATTACATACGTGAAATCCATCACGGTAAATGCGACGAACACTTTCGCGAACATGCTTGGCCTTGACAGGAGCGTCTGCCTCCACCTCACCCAAGCGTTCTCGCAACTTACTATTTTCCAAACGAAGAGCTGTATTTTCCTCTACCAGGCTCTTGAGATTTTTCTTGATGGCTTCCACATCGGCCAAGGTTACCAATAACTGTTGGGAAAAATCATCCAGCGCGTCAAATAATTCTTTTTTGTCCATAAAACAGCCCTTTCCTTTCTTTATCGTTCATTTTTGAGTTTACATTTCTTTCAAGACCAGATATTCCATGGCATTTTGAAAGCTGACATTAGCTTGCCACATTTTTCTAGCTTCTAGCAAATCTTGTAGAATCACTCTTGCTTGTAGGATATCTTGTCCACAGAGGACTTCAAGAATCCGTAAAACCTGATCTTGTTTTTCCTTATCATCTGCCAAGCTAGCTAGTTTGGCAACTTGCAAATAACTTTCTTTTTTCTTAGCTACTAACCAAGTCAGCAGGCGTTCACTTTCATCAACCAAGATCCAAAAACTTGCCTGATTGGCTAACTTTTCTGCTTCAGCTCGCGATTGACTAAACTGGGCTAAAAGAGTTGCTTTTTTCTTGACCAGACCTGCTTGTTCTAATTGATGGATGAGCTTCTCTTCTTGCTTTTTAAAGTGGAAAATCTGGGTTCGACTGCGGATTGTCGGTAAAATCTTTTCCTCATCGCTGGTCAAGAAGAAAATATAAACCTCGCTCTGGGGTTCTTCGATGACCTTGAGCAGAGAATTGGCTGCATTAGGATGCATTTTCTCAGCTTGCTCGATAATAAAGACCTGTTGCTGACTTTCAATCCCTGCTTGGGAAAACTGGCCCACCAATTCTCGAATCCGTTCTGTCTTGATGACCTGATTGACTGGCTTAATCAAAGTGACATCGGGAAATTCTCCCAGTTCAATCAGCTTACAATTTCGGCATTTCTCACATGGTAAAACGCCTACTTTATCCGTACAAAAGAGGCTCTTAGCCAAAAACTGCGCCATTTCCAAGCTTCCAAAGAAACCTGAAAAGAGATAGGCATGATTGAGCTGGTCTTGTTCTAGGATACGAACAAAGCGGTCAAACTGGTCTGGTTGCCAATCTTTTAGTTGATCTTGTTTCATTTGGCCAAGCCCATTCTGTCAAACAAGACAGCCTTGGTAGTTTCCACAACTTGCTCCAAAGGAAGACTCGCATCAATCTTGACTATGCGATTTCCTTCTTTGTCCAGAAGAGAAAGGTAACCTTGACGGACTTTTTTATGCAAGTCCAAACCTTCTAAGTCCAAACGATTGACCTCACGATTGCTATTAGCCGCAATGCGAGCCAGTCCTGCTTCCGCCTCGATGTCAAAATAGAGGGTCAAATCGGGTTTAAGGCCATCTGTCGCAAACTGATTGAGCCAATCAATGGCGTCAATATTCAAGCCACGACCAAATCCCTGATAGGCAAGAGAACTATCGATGAAGCGATCCATAATGACCAACTTGCCAGCTTCAAGGGCAGGGAGAACTTTTTCCACCAAGTGCTGTCTGCGACTGGCGATATAGAGAAGGAGTTCCGTTTTAGGATCCATCTGAGTATGACTTGGGTCCAAAATCACTTCCCGAATCTTCTCCCCAATCAAGACTCCGCCAGGTTCACGGGTCGTCAGCACCTCTACCCCTTTTTCCTCTAAAATTGGTAGCAGAGCCTCTAAAACACTGGTCTTTCCTGCTCCCTCTGGTCCCTCAAGAGAGACTAAAAATCCTTTTGACATGTCTAACTCATTTCTTTTTTACTACTTCTATTCTATCAAAAAATAGGGGTTTGTGACAATCTTTTTTGTCTTCTCATTTAATACTCAATGAAAATCAAAGAGCAAACTAGGAAGCTAGCCGCAGGTTGCTCAAAACACTGTTTTGAGGTTGCAGATGGAATCTGACGCAGTTTGAAGAGATTTTCGAAGAGTATCAGCCACCATAAAAGAGGCAGACAAAACTACCTCTTATTTACCTAATTCTTGTGTTCGTTTGTAGGCTTGACCAACTGCCTCCATGACCGTTCCTCTAAAAGCATGCGCTTCTAAGCTCGCTACACCAGCAATAGTCGAACCTCCTGGGCTGCAGACTTGGTCTTTCAATACTCCAGGATGCTCTTGGCTTTCTAGGACCAATTGACCAGCTCCTACCACTGTTTGAGCCGCCATTTTCAATGCTGTCTCTCGTGGCAATCCAGTCTGAACACCTGCATCTGCCAAGGCCTCAATAAAGAGATAGACAAAGGCCGGCCCACAACCTGCAAGACCTGTCGCCGCGTCGATTAAGCCTTCCCCAAGTTCAACCAAGAGGCCAGCCTTGCTTAAAAGCTGACAAAATAGCTCACTGTCCTCAGCCCTGCAATTAGGAGACAAGGCATAACTAATCACTCCTTGCCCGATAGAAGCAGGGGTATTCGGCATCATACGAATAATTCGGTGTTGACTTGGCAGAAGATTAGCGAGTTTTTCCAAAGTCAATCCAGCTGCCATCGAAATCAAAAGAAGACTCCCTCGTTTTTCAAGAATGGTCTGATATTGAGAAAGCAAGTCTGAGAACTGAGCTGGCTTAACACCTAGAAAAATCACATCTGCTTCTGCAAAGATTTCTTCATTGCTAGAAGCTTGACCGCCAAAGTCGGCAATGAAAGCATCCACCTTGGCTTGACTGCGATTGGCAAGGAGAAGGTCATCACCCGTCTTGGCCTGCAAAACAGCCTTGGCCAAGCTAGCTCCCATATTTCCCAAACCAATAAATCCAATCTTCATTTTTTACTCCCTTATCTGTCCGTCACCAGTAACCACATACTTGTAGCTGGTCAATTCTTTCAAGCCCATTGGACCACGCGCGTGCAGTTTTTGAGTAGAAATTCCCATTTCACAACCCAGACCAAATTGGCCACCATCGGTGAAACGCGTTGAGGCATTGACATAGACTGCTGCAGAGTCTACTTGATCTGTAAAGTAAGCTGCAACTTCAGCATTCTCCGTCACAATGGCATCCGAATGATGGGTACTGTGGGTTTCAATATGAGCAACTGCTTCTTCTAAACTGCTCACAACCTTAACAGCTAGTACATAGTCTAAAAACTCGGTGTCAAAGTCTTGGGCCTCAGCTACTCGACCTGAAACAAACTGACTTGCTGTGCTATCTACACGGAATTGAATTGGCTCCAGTCCAGCTTCCTTGCGCTCTGCAACTAGAACTTGCTCCAAGCGAGGAAGGAAGCTTGCTGCTTTGTCTTCATGAACAAGTAGAACCTCCATGGCATTGCAGACAGAAGGACGACTAGTTTTGGCATTGTTGATGATAGACAGTGCCTTGTCCTCATCTGCGTCCTTATCGACATAAACATGGACAATCCCAGTTCCTGTCTCGATAACTGGTACAATAGCATTTTCAACCACTGCATTGATCAAACCAGCCCCTCCACGAGGAATGAGCAGGTCTAGATAGCCCTTGGCCTTCATCATAGCATAGCTACTTTCACGGCTGGTATCTTCCACTAGTTGAATCACATCTGGATGAATGGTCGTTGTCTCCAAACCCTTCTTCAAGGCTGTGACAATGGCATGGGCCGTTTGATAGGCATCCTTACCACTACGAAGAACAACTGCATTTCCACTTTTAAGAGCCAAAGCAGCCGCGTCAGACGTCACATTTGGACGACTTTCATAGATAATACCAATAATCCCCATAGCCACCCGTTTCTTTGTGATAACCAAACCATTTTCAAGATGATTGGTTTCCAAAACTTCACCGATTGGATCTGGTAAGGCAACCACTTCACGAATCCCAGTTGCCATTGCTTCTATACGCCCTGCATCCAAATAAAGACGATCCAGCATCACATCTGAGATTTTACCCTTAGCAGCTTCCATATCGAGGGCATTGGCCGCTAAAATTTCCTCAGTAGCAGCCACTAAGTGATCAGCCATGGCTAGCAGAGCTTGGTTTTTCACGACTTCACTGGCTGTGTTGATTGATTTTTTAACAGCCTGTACCTGTTCAAATTGTTCTTGTGTACTTACCATAGTTTACCTCTAAAATTCTGTAAAGAGTAGTTGGATTTCAGGAGTAATGGAAATCCAATCGTCACGGTGAATCAAGACCCCCTTGGCTTTTTGAGAACGCAACATATCCTCCAAAGCAGATGCTCCAAATTGCACACGTCCTTTTCCAAGTGATTTTCCACTTTCCTTGTCAAATACTGTCACGATATCACCGTAAGAAAAGGATCCTTCTGCGTCAACAACACCAGATAAGAGAAGACTCTTTCCATGTTGAGAAAGAGCTTCTGCAGCCCCTTTATCAACCCAAATAGAACCTTGACTCTGAGCATAAAAGGCCAGCCATTGTTTCTGGGTACGAAGTCCCTTCTCTTGAGCAACAAAGTAGGAACCATCCTTGGTCTCCTCAGCTGCCTCAATCATGGCATCTGACTTCAAGGATGAGCAGATATAAACAGGAACTCCTGATTCTGTCGCAATAGTTGCAGCCTTGATTTTTGTTAGCATGCCCCCAGTTCCGTTTGAAGAACCTGCCCCACCGGCCATATCAATAATCTCACGATTGATAGTCTCGATTTTCTCCAAGCGTTTGGCTGTTGGATCTGAATTAGGATTTCCAGTATAAAGACCGTCTACGTCTGTCAGGAGGACCAAAAGGTCTGCTTGGACCATGGCCGCTACCTGTGCACTCAGAGTATCATTGTCGCCAACCTTGAGCTCATCAATGACGACACTATCATTCTCATTTATGATAGGAATCGCGCCACGGCTAAGTAGAACTGACAAAGCCTGATGGGCATTTTTATAACGGCGCTTATCCACAAAATCATCCTGAGTCAGTAAGATTTGTGCAGAAACGATTTGGCGCAAGAGAAGATTGGTCGTGTATTCTTCCAACAAAAGCCCTTGTCCTACCGCTGCTGAAGCCTGTTTATCAGCAATCTTAGTCGGACGCTTTTTAAATCCTAAGGCCCCAAAACCTGCAGCAATGGCACCTGACGACACCAAAATCAATTCATGACCAGCTTCGTGCAACATAGCCAATTGCTGGGTAATAGCCTTTACCTTACTACGTGATAAACTTCCATCCTCATTTGTCAGAGAAGAAGTCCCCACCTTAAAGACAATCCGTTTGTATTTCATAGTCTCACTCCGATTCTTCATATTTATCCATTATAACATGAATGACAGTAAATAGAAAAGAGTTGATAGGAAAAAGAAGGCCCTAAAACCTTCTTTTTTACTACTGTTCTGATTCCGATTTATTTGCACTCGTTTCAGAGCTTTGTGAAGTTGAAGAAGTCAAATCTTGACTAGTTGAAGAACTTGTAATACTTTCGTGTTGACTCGTTTCTTTATTTTCAAGATCTTTTTTCACTACTTCATTGGATTCTTTTATTTCTGAGTTACTTGTATCTCTAGTTGTAGCAGATTTCTCTACCGGAACATCCACTAACCAGGCACCACTTGAATCAACAGTATAGCCTTCTGGTGTCTTACCATTCACAAGTAATTGACCATTTTCTTTCAAGAAGTACCATTTATCCTTGTCTTTAATCCAACCTATAGCTCGTGAACCATCTGTCTTGTAGAAATACCAATCATTTGCCTTTTTAAGCCAGCCTTGCTTCATAGCTCCTGATTCTTCTAGATAGTAATGATGACCAGAAACTTCTATCTCGCCTGTCTTCATGGTACCAGTAGAATCCATATAGTACCAGGTTTCTTTATCTTTTACCCAGCTCGTTTTCATTTCCCCTGATTGAGCAAAATAGTACCATTGTCCATCAATCTTACGCCATCCTGTTATCATATCCCCATCATTTGATAGATAATAGGTCTGACCGCCAGTATTAAGCCAACCAGTCTCCATCTGATTTTCTTTGTTGAAATAATACCAGTTTCCATCGATTTTTTTCCAATTTTTAGCAGAAGCACCAGAGTCTGTGAAATAGAACCAACGATTGTTCCATTTTTTCCATTGATTCTGTAACAAGATACCCGTTTGGTTGAAGTAATACCACTCACCTTTGATTTCATTCCAACCGACAGCATACTCTCCTGTAGAATCAGGCGCTTGATACCACCAGTTTCCATATGCACTCTTATGCCAACCAGCTTGAAAACTTGGAATCGGCTTGTAGGAAGTTGAAATGTTTACTAAACCGTCTTTTCGAATATCAAAAACTGTCGCATCATAGTCTTTGCTGGCTGCGTTGATTCTCTCAATTCCTCGTTCTTTGAGCCAATTGACATACTCACTATCAACACCAGTTTTCCAAGGTAAACTATCCGAAGTTTGAACAATCAAACTCGGACTCAAATTTTTAATGAATTCCTTGGTGTTTGATTTATTGGTATCATAGTGATGGTTAAACTTCATCAAATCAACTTTTCCAATGAGAGGACCATACTTGTCTTCTGCTCCATGAACATTATCTAAGTCGCCCCCAAGGTAAATTTTCTTACCATTGACTTTCACCACGCTAATCAAGGAATTGGAATTGTCATCCCAAATTTTCTTTAATTCACCTGATGAATCAGTTTCATTTTCATAATTATAGAGCTGAATATCCATGTCCCCAAACTGAAAATGAGCATCCCCTTGCGTGATGTTTTGAATAACTGAAACACCTTTTTCAGCGGCAGTCTGTAAAACCTTATCATAGCCATACAGATTATCCCATAGATGAGTTGGTGTTGTAATCCGACTATCAGAGTATTTTTTCATGTAGATACGACCAACTGGATAGGTTTGCAGTAACTCATCAACGTTTCCAATATGGTCACTATGGGTATGGGTTACCAAAATAAAATCAAGTTTTTGGACACCCAATTCCTTTAAATGTCGCGAAACACGGTCTGTCAGAACATGCTTATAAGATGTTTCAATTCCTTCTCTCCATGGATAGCGAGAATCACTTCCATCTGGGAAATCATAATCTTCTCCTGTATCAATCATGGCAAAATGTCCGTTGCTTTCAAGAATAATCGCATCACTGCCACCTTCTTGAACATTGATAAAGTGGATTTTATTTCCTGAACTTTCTTGAGCTTGAACATTCCCATACCATGATAAACTTAAAAAAGTGCTTGCAAGTGCTAAACTAATCAATTTCTCTTTCATTCTTACTTTCTCAATCTCTCCAATGTTTCCTTAAAAATCTCTGGGATATCTGCTGTAAATTCCATGGTCTCACCTGTTCTCGGATGGGTAAAGCCTAGAGTCTTGGCATGGAGAAATTGTCCATGTCCTTTCAAAGTCTTGCGAGGACCATAGACCTCATCACCAGCGACTGGATGGCCAATATAAGCCATGTGAACACGGATTTGATGAGTGCGTCCTGTCTCTAGCTGCAACTCTACCAAGCTGTAATCACCAAAACGTTCCAAGACGTGGAAACGGGTCACTGCAGGCTTCCCTTTAGCAGTCACAGCCTGTTTCTTACGGTCTTTTTCACTACGGCCAATCGGAGCTTCAATCACACCACGATCATTAGGCAGATTTCCATGAACAATGGCCCAATATTTGCGGAGAGACTTTTTATCCTTGAGTTCTTGGGCAAGTGCTAGATGCGCCTCATCATTTTTAGCAATCATGAGAAGACCTGACGTATCCTTATCAATACGGTGAACAATTCCTGGACGTAGAACCCCATTGATACCCGACAAATCCTTAATATGGTACATAAGGGCATTGACTAGGGTTCCACTGGTATGACCAGTACTTGGGTGGACAACCATTCCCTGAGGCTTGTTAACGACAGCCACATCCTCATCTTGATAGATAATTTCAAGAGGAATTTCCTCTGCTACATACTCTAAGACCTCTGGCTCTGGTACATGGTAAGTGACGATATCACCTTCTTGGACAGTGTATTTAGCTTTCTTGACTTGACCATTGACCAAGACCTGCCCTGATTTGATTTGTTCATTCGCGAGACTGCGTGATAATTCTGTCAAATCTGACAAAGCCTTATCTAAACGCAGGCCACCAGTTTCAATTTTAATTTCCATTTATTTCCTCTTTTAGCATTGCAATCAATAAAATAATCACTCCAACCGTCAGATAGCTATCTGCCACATTGAAAATTGCAAAATTGATAAAGTCAAGGTGGAACATATCCACAACAAAGCCCTGACTGATTCTGTCAATAAAGTTTCCAAGACCACCTGCAATAATCAAGGTCAAACCCAAGACCATCCAAAGTGAGTCCTCCATGTGTTTATGTAGATACCAAATGGCACCTACCATAACGACCAGTGTAATGATAGCAAATAACCACTGCTGGTCTTGTAGCATGGAAAAGGCTGCACCTCGATTTTGCAGGTAGGTCAAACTAACGAAATTGGGAATCCAAGAGCGTACTTCACCCAGTGGAATCTGCTGGACGATATAGGATTTTACCAACTGATCAAGCCCAATCAAAAGTAGTACAATGACTGCCACTATTCCTCTTTTTTTCATGATTTCCTCTTCTGATTAAAATATTCTTGCATGACTTCTACAAAGAGAGTCCCAGCTTGACTCAGCTCCACTTCTTCACGTTTAACATAGACCATGCGATTATCTAGGTTATCCTTGAGACGAATGACTGTAATCCCATTGACACTGTCACTATCTAAAAATCCGGAACCTGTTGCATAAGCGTCCGTCCGCTCCAAAATACCATTCAAAGTAGCACGGTCTGTCACATTGAACATCTGCGAGCTCGCACTGGTATCAACAAAGTTCTCTGAATAATAAAGGTACTCGTCTTTTTCTTGAGTGAAACGAACCGTTGGTAGATCAGCTAAATCCTCCATAACCAATTCCTCTTTCTGAGCCAAAGGATGCCCCTCGCGGAGATAAATGTGGGTATGGAAGGAAATCAATTCAATGACCTCCAGACCTAGCTTTTCAACCCGTTGCATAATACCTTTTTTATTTTGATTGTTGAGGTAGATAATCCCGATCTCACTATGCCCTTGCGCTACTTCATCTAAAATTTGAACAGTAGTTGATTCAAAAATACGAAAGTTCTTATAATCAGGATAGCGCTCTGAAAAGGCCGTAATGGTTGGTGGCAAGAAGTCATAGTGCTGACTAGCAATGGAAAATTCATCCTTTTCTTCCTCAGGATTGGCATACTGATTTTGAAAAATATCAAATCCTTTAACCAATTCTTGCGCTTTTTCATAAAATTCCATACCACGACGAGTCAAGAAAGTCCCTGAGCTGGTCCGACGGAAAATCTTAAAGCCCAACTCTTTTTCCAAATCACGAACAGAAATAGACAGACTCGGCTGACTAACATACATCTTTTCAGCAGCTTCACGAAAAGTACCGCTATTCGCAATAGCCACAACATAGCGTAATTGTTGAATGTTCATCTTCTACCCCCAACTTCTTTATCTTTTCATTATACCATATTTTAGAAGTTTTCCAAAAAGGAAAAAAGTCTGGAAATTTTCAAGTCTAAGCGAATACTCTAATACCCCAATACAAGAATTAGAATGATATCTTTTTTCAGTCCTCATTTTATTTCAAACAAATAAAAACAGCAAATCTTGTTGATTTACCGTTTAAAACATGATACAAGAAAACTCTCTAAAAATTTCTTTTATTCTATAAATCAACTAGAATAAGCTTCTTCAACCCTATTCGCTATATCTGGACTTACCTCCCAAATCCCAACATAGGGTTGCTCAATATACTGTTTTTCTTTCATAGTATATAGATAGGCTACACTATCATTTTCTTCATTCTGATGAGTAAATTTGATAATGATGTAATCTTTAACATTTGTCGGTTGATCATTGAAACTCTCCAAAGTTGTAGATTTGGACTGTTTCTGTATCTCCTCAATCAATTTTGAGATTTCTTCTCTCTTGGTTATAGTTTTAATATCTTCAGAGATTGTTTTCTGCAGGGAAATTACAGAGATCGTTTCAGGTTCAGGAAGAATAAGTTTTTTGTTACTAACGCAAGCAGATAAAACAAGAAAAGAGATTGAACAGACTATCATTATGATAATTTTTTCATATAGGCTCACTCCTTTCCATATTCCTGCTTCCTTACTCAGATACAATTATAATATCAAATCTTAGCAATTTTTACAATATCTTATTCCCTTATAAAATTCATTATTGTAAAAGTTTTACATTCAACTATTTTTTCATTGTAAAATAAAGTAGCCGATAAATTCTCTTCTTACATATGGTTTTAAAATATGGGTACCAAAATGGGTATCAAAATAAAAAAATAGGCTCTCCGAAAACTCGGAAAGCCTTATTTAATGCTACTTCTAGCTTCCTCGCCTTTATATTTTAAGGCTCGGGATAAAAAGGTTCACTGGACCTTTTTATTTAGCGATTGGGTAAACAGAAACCTGCTTTTTATCGCGTCCTTTACGTTCAAAGCGTACTACGCCCTCAACTTTAGCGAACAAAGTATCGTCTCCACCACGTCCAACGTTTACACCTGGGTAGATGTGTGTACCACGTTGACGGTAAAGGATTGATCCACCTGTTACAGTTTGTCCGTCAGCTGCTTTAGCTCCAAGACGTTTCGCTTGTGAATCACGTCCGTTTGATGTAGAACCTCCACCTTTTTTGTGGGCGAAAAGTTGCAAGTTGTTAAGAGTCATTTTTAACATAATGTTTTCCTCCGTGTTAGTTTTCTGTGATAACTCTGGTTTGGACGAACTCTGAAGAGTTCTCCGATAAGTTTGCCATACCTAAGAAAAATGATTCAAAGAATAACTGGGTCATTTCTCTCTGGTGTGAAGGAAGATCTTTTGGTATTTCAACCATCAGATAGCCACCTTCATCTTCGTTTAATTCTAGGATTGGTTCATAGCCTGCAAATTTCTCAATAGAATTGATAAAGTTAATGGCAAGCGTAGAAACCGATGCACACACGACATCAAAGCCGTATTCGCCACTCTCGGCGTGTCCAGTAATTTCCGCACTCCTCAGCTCGCCATCTTCGGCTCTCTCAAAGACTGCCTGTATCATGTGTTCTCCTTAAAATTAAGCGTTGATTGCGTTGATGACAACTTTTGTATATGGTTGACGGTGACCTTGTTTTCGGTGGCTACCTTTTTTAGGTTTGTACTTGTAAGTAACAACTTTCTTTTGTTTTCCTTGTTTTTCAACAGTTCCAACTACAGTAGCTCCAGCAACAAGTGGAGTTCCGACAACAGTGTTTTCACCACCAACAAGAACAACTTCGTTAAAAGTAACTTCTTGACCAGCTTCAACGTTCAATTTTTCAACGTAAACTGCTTGACCAACTTCAACTTTAACTTGTTTTCCGCCAGTTTTGATAATTGCGTATGTGCTCATTATGCACCTCCTATGATTTTTATGGGTTTCCCCGATTTTTTTGTGAAGACTCGCCTAGCATCGTGGGACAAACCACTTAAACTTGAATAATCAAGCAACGATGTTCGTGCGGTTGCACAGGAACGTGCATAGTCAACTCTTCAAGTATAGCATATCTCCTATTTTCTTACAAGTAATAACACCTAAAATGAAGCTTTTTCTTTTACTTTTTTCTGCCAAGAGGCAAAAAGCATGCTGAGGTAAAAAATGCTCATCATAATAGGAACACCAAGAATGGTCTTTTCATGATAGAAAATCGTCAAATAAGCCGAAAAGACAACGCCAAGGACAAAACTACTAAGCAGGCTAACAAATATGAACCCTTCACGCAAAAAAGGAGTGTGCTTGGTTCGGAAATAATCTCCAAAAGCCAGCATGGTCCGTTTGATATTTCCTGTCATAAAAGCGTTATTATAGGCAATACCCGATACTTCTCCAAAAGCAGTTGTCACCAGTCCCATACAGAAAGCCAAGGGCGGCACTAGATAGATATTATCTACAGTTTGCGGCACAAAACCAATAATGATTGATAAGATTGCCAAAGGAATCAATGACAGAATGGGCTTTTTCACAATTCTCAATTTTTCCTTATAAATCGTTAGTAAAAAGACCCCCATCATAAAAGCTAGCAATGTGAGAACCTTGTCCCTAACATCTGAAACATTATTTTGAATTAATTCTACTGAAAGAAAGACGACATTCCCAGTTTGTCCAGCTACAAGAGTATTCCCTCGCACAATAAAAGTATAGGCATCTACATATCCTGCACAAAAAGTCAAAAAAAGCGCTAGCCTCTTAGACTGACGTGATATTTTTCTTATAGGTAATAACCTCATTTTCCCTCCCATTTCATTTACTCATCTCATTATTGTACCACTTTCTTTGGAAAAGACCTAGTAGCTTATTTGAAATTTTTTCCCCTCTGTTGGATAGTCCCGTCTATCTATGTTATAATGAAAGAAGGATTTGAAATTGGAAAAGGAGTAACTATGCTTAAATTAGGTGTCATCGGAACAGGGGCTATCAGCCACCACTTCATAGAAGCAGCCCATACCAGTGGAGAATACAAGATGGTCGCAGTTTATTCTAGAAAGATAGAAACTGCAGCAACCTTTGCTTCTCGCTATCAGGATATCCAACTCTTTGATCAATTAGAGGACTTCTTCAAGAGCTCCTTTGATGTGGTCTATATTGCTAGTCCAAACTCCTTGCATTTTGCTCAGGCAAAAATTGCATTGTCTTCAAGTAAACACGTCATTCTTGAAAAGCCAGCTGTCACTCAGCCACAAGAATGGCTGGATTTGGTTCAAACAGCTAATAAAAATCACTGTTTTATCTTCGAAGCAGCTCGTAATTACCACGAAGAAGCTTTTACTACTATCAAAAACTTTTTAGCAGACAAGCAAATTTTGGGAGCAGATTTCAACTATGCCAAGTATTCTTCCAAAATGCCTAACTTGTTGACTGGGGAGACACCTAATGTCTTCTCAAATCGTTTTGCTGGCGGAGCCCTTATGGATTTGGGGATTTATCCTCTCTACGCTGCCGTTCGCCTCTTTGGAAAGGCTCAGGACGCGACCTACATGGCTCAACAGCTTGACAATAGCATGGACCTGAATGGAGATGGAATCCTCTTCTACCCAGACTATCAAGTTCATATCAAGGCAGGGAAAAACATCACTTCCAATCTTCCTTGCGAGATTTATACGACAGATGGTACCTTGACCCTCAACACCATCGAACATGTCAGCTCAGCTATTTTTACCGACCATCAAGGCAATCAAGTCCAACTCCCTATCCAACAGGCTCCTCATACGATGACTGAGGAAGTCGCTGCATTTGCACACATGATTCATCAACCAGATCTGAATCTCTACCAAACTTGGCTGGAAGATGCAAGTTCAGTTCATGAGCTACTTTATACCATGCGCCAGACTGCTGGCATTAGATTTGAGGCAGAAAAATGAAAACCAAACTACCGACTGAATGGCAAGAACTGAGTGACCAACTCGGTTTCCAAGAATTTACCCCCATTCAAACTCAACTATTTGAACCCCTTCTTGCGGGAGAAAATCTTCTAGGAGTGAGCCCAACAGGAACTGGTAAGACCCTAGCTTACCTCCTACCAAGTCTTCTCAGACTACAAAAGAAAAAAGCCCAACAACTCTTGATTCTAGCACCAAATACTGAGCTTGCTGGACAGATTTTTGATGTATGTAAAACGTGGACTGAAGCTATCGGCTTGACTGCTCAGCTCTTCTTATCAGGTTCGAGTCAGAAACGCCAGATTGAACGCCTAAAAAAAGGACCAGAAATTCTGATTGGAACTCCTGGCCGTATTTTTGAACTCATTAAACTGAAAAAAATCAAGATGATGAATGTGGAAACTATCATCCTGGATGAATTCGACCAATTGCTCGATGATTCTCAGATTCACTTTGTCGAGAAAATTACCCACTACGCACCGCGTGACCACCACCTGGTCTACATGAGTGCGACGACCAAGTTTGACCAAGAAAAGATTGCGCCTAACACGCGCACCATTGATCTCTCTGACCAAAAATTGGATAACATCCAACATTTCTATATGCAGGTAGACCAACGTCACCGAGTGGATATGCTACGAAAACTAGCTCATGTAGAAGATTTCCGTGGTCTGGTCTTCTTTAACAGCTTGTCAGATCTTGGAAGTGCAGAAGAAAAATTACAGTATCGTGATATCTTAGCTGTATCTCTAGCTAGTGATGTCAATGTTAAATTTAGAAAAGTTATCTTAGAAAAGTTTAAAGATAACCAACTGACCCTTCTTCTTGCAACAGACCTTTTGGCTCGTGGGATTGATATCGATAGCCTCGAATGTGTTGTAAACTTTGATGTCCCTAGAGATATCGAAATTTACACTCACCGTGCTGGCCGTACTGGCCGTATGGGCAAGGAAGGTTATGTTATCACTCTCGTCACCCATCCTGAAGAACTCAAAAAACTTAAGAAGTTTGCAGGTGTCCGTGAAATTGTCCTAAAAAATCAAGAACTCTACATCAAATAACCCCCCCTTTGCTCTATGCCCATCAAGTGTATAGAGCTTTTTTATGTAAACAATTCTTCAATTTTATACTCAATGAAAATCAAAGAGCAAACTAGGAAGCTAGCCCAGACTGTACTTGAGTACGGCAAGGTGACGCCGACGTGGGTTGAATTTGATTTTCATTGAGTATTAGTTCAATATTCGAAAAAAAGAACCTTGCAAAGCAAGATTCTTTTAGTGTCTGACTTAAATAATTGTTCTTCTGGGAACTAAATCGAATTAAGCTTCGATTTCTGTAACCATACCTGAACCAACAGTACGTCCACCCTCACGGATAGAGAATGTAGTACCTTGTTCTACGGCGATTGGGTGGATCAACTCAACGTCGATTGTCACGTTATCACCAGGCATTACCATTTCAGTACCTGCTGGAAGTTCGATTGAACCTGTAACGTCAGTAGTACGGAAGTAGAATTGTGGACGGTAGTTGTTGAAGAATGGAGTGTGACGTCCACCTTCTTCTTTAGTAAGGATGTAGACTTCACCTTTGAATTTAGTGTGTGGGTTGATTGAACCTGGTTTAGCGATAACTTGTCCACGTTCGATTTCATCACGTTGAACACCACGAAGAAGGACACCTACGTTATCTCCGGCAAGACCTTCATCAAGTTGTTTACGGAACATTTCAACACCAGTAACGACTGCTTTTTGAGTTTCTTCTTTGATACCAACGATTTCGATTTCGTCGTTGACTTTAACGATACCACGGTCGATACGTCCTGAAGCAACTGTACCACGTCCAGTGATTGAGAATACGTCTTCGACTGGAAGAAGCAATGGTTTGTCAGTGTCACGTTCTGGTTCTGGGATGTACTCATCAACTGTGTTCATCAATTCCATAACGATGTCTTCGTATTTAGTGTCACCTTCAAGGGCTTTAAGAGCTGAACCTTGGATAACTGGAAGATCGTCACCTGGGAAGTCGTATTCTGACAATAGGTCACGGATTTCCATTTCAACCAATTCAAGCAATTCTTCGTCGTCAACCAAGTCAACTTTGTTCATGAAGACGATAAGGTGTTTAACACCAACCTGACGTGAAAGAAGGATGTGCTCACGAGTTTGTGGCATTGGTCCGTCAGTTGAAGCTACTACAAGGATAGCTCCGTCCATTTGAGCGGCACCAGTGATCATGTTTTTAACGTAGTCCGCGTGTCCTGGAGCGTCGATGTGAGCGTAGTGACGTTTTTCAGTTTCGTACTCAACGTGCGCAGTGTTGATTGTGATACCGCGTTCGCGTTCTTCTGGAGCAGCATCGATAGACGCATAGTCTTTAGGTTGGTTAACTGATGAAGGCAAGCGACGTGCCAAAACAGTTGTGATAGCTGCAGTTAGGGTAGTTTTACCGTGGTCAACGTGTCCGATAGTACCAATGTTAACGTGTGGTTTACTACGATCGTATTTTTCTTTTGCCATTTGAGTAAAAGCCTCCAATAAAATATATTTTATAGATAGACAGTAGGCAATACAGTCTAACTTTCCTTACTATTTTATCAAATTTCAGCTAAATTGCAAGTGTTTTACAAAGTTTTTGTGAATTATTCTTAATATGCTACTCCAAATGCTACTTCTACTCTTATCGCTTCTTTGATGAAAAAGAAAAATCAGGAATTGCCTGACTTTTACTTAGCTAATTCTCTTTCTCGTTCTTTCATTATTTTATGATTTTCATACAAACGTGACAAGAATTTAGAAATTTCTTTCAAGATAGAATAGGTTGGTACTGCGACAATCATACCAATGACACCATAGATATTACTTGATAACAAAAGTAATACTAAAATCGTAATTGGATGAACCTTCATCACTCCACCAACGATTCGAGGGTAAAGGATGTTTCCATCCACTTGTTGAATAATCAGCATATAAACAACTGCAATCAACATTCTATGGGGATCAGTAAAGACATTGGCGATAATCATCGGAATCAGCCCAATACTTGGGCCTACATAAGGAATGAGATTGGCTAATCCTGAAAAGATAGCGAAGACCAAAGCATATTTCAAACCGATTACGCTATATCCGATAAAGGCCAAACAGCCAATAATAATCGCATCAATGGCGACTCCACTAATATAGCGAGCGATTGTAGTATTCAAATTTTTTAAAAGACCTGTAATATGCAACTTATCTCGCTTTAAAACAGTACGCTCAAGCATCGGCAAGAATTTGTGACCATCTAACAAAAAATAAATTAAAAACACAGGTGTCATGATAATAATCAAAACTGTACTAAAGAGCGCAGATAAGACACTTCCAACACTATTTGTTACACTATTTAGGATATTCTGTAGAATATCTACATAGGAGAGATTTAACTGTTGAATAGTCGCTTGAATATCTAAATTTTGAAAGGCTGGATAGGTATCCACAATCAAATCTTGCAAACGACTGTAGATTGTCTGACTTGTTGCTATCAAACTGGTCAACTGATTAATCAAAATCGGTAAAAGATAGACTACCCCAATAACAAGGCCCCAGACCAAGGCACACAAGGTTAGTAGAATACCAATGATACGGTTAATTTTGAAATACTTTTGTAAAAAATTTACAATAGGATTGGTCAAATAATATAAAAAACCACCTAAAAGAAAGGGAATCATTATAGTGTTTGCGACACTTACAAAAGGCGTTATAATCCCACCCATCTGTCTCCATAAATAAAAGATGATGGTTAATAGTAAAATCTCACTGGTCCAAAAAAATAATTTATTCTTACGAAACATGAAGTACCTCCATTCATCTATTTTACCACACTTTCAAAAAAGCTTCTTTCTTATATCATGAAACTGGGAATATTTTTTTCTTTATGATAGAATAAACTTACTATGAAAAAAATAATTTTAACTCTCCTAAGCCTTTCCGTTATTGGGGCAGCATCTACTGTTGATGCTCAAGATTTTAATATTGCTGCTAAACATGCAATTGCTGTTGAGGCAAATACCGGTAAAATTCTCTATGAGAAAGATGCAACCCAGCCAGTTGAAATTGCTTCGATCACAAAATTGATTACTGTTTATCTTGTCTATGAAGCCTTGGAAAACGGTAGTATTACACTATCAACTCCGGTAGATATCTCTGATTATCCATACAAATTAACGACAAATTCTGAAGCGAGTAACGTTCCTATGGAGGCTCGTAATTATACCGTCGAACAACTACTGGAAGCAACCCTAGTATCCAGTGCTAACAGTGCAGCTATTGCGTTAGCTGAAAAAATTGCTGGCTCAGAAAAAGATTTCGTCGATATGATGAGGGCAAAGCTCTTGGAATGGGGCATTCAGGATGCCACTGTTGTCAATACGACGGGTCTTAACAATGAGACTTTAGGGGATAACATTTACCCAGGATCTAAAAAAGATGATGAAAACAAGCTCAGTGCTTATGATGTCGCTATCGTTGCTCGCAATCTCATCAAAAAATACCCACAAGTCTTGGAAATCACGAAAAAACCTTCTTCTACTTTTGCTGGAATGACAATCACTTCTACCAACTACATGTTAGAAGGTATGCCTGCTTATCGCGGTGGTTTTGATGGCCTTAAGACAGGAACAACAGATAAGGCTGGAGAGTCTTTTGTTGGTACTACAGTCGAAAAAGGGATGAGGGTTATCACAGTTGTTTTGAACGCAGACCATCAAGACAATAATCCTTACGCTCGCTTCACAGCTACATCGTCACTAATGGATTATATCTCTTCTACATTCACGCTTCGTAAAATCGTTCAAAAAGGCGATGCCTACCAAGATAGTAAAGCTCCTGTACAAGATGGAAAAGAAGATGCGGTCACTGCCGTTGCCAAAGATGATATCACTCTTATTGAACGTGTTGGGGGACAATCGTCCCAAACTATTCAATTCACACCTGATTCTAAGGCAATACCAGCACCACTTGAAGCCGGAACTGTGGTTGGACATTTGACTTATGAAGACAAGGACTTGATTGGTCAAGGTTACATCACCACAGAACGTCCTAGTTTTGAAATGGTAGCAGAAAAGAAAGTTGAAAAAGCCTTCTTCTTAAAAGTTTGGTGGAATCAGTTTATCCGCTTCATCAACGAAAAATTATAAAAAATCGCGATTTTAAACCGCGATTTTTTGTTACAAGTTCATCTTCAAAATCCTTGATTATGGGTAAATATAAAAACAAATTTTACCCAACTGATCCTTCCATCTCATAGCTAATCAAGCGGTTCAGCTCAACTGCATATTCCATTGGAAGTTCTTTTGTGAAGGGTTCTACAAATCCCATAACAATCATCTCTGTTGCCTCAGATTCTGACAAGCCACGGCTCATGAGGTAATAGAGTTGTTCTTCTGAAATCTTAGAAACCTTAGCTTCGTGTTCCAAAGCAACTTGCGAGTTATGAATTTCATTAAATGGAATAGTATCTGATGCTGATAAGTCATCCATGATAATGGTGTCACACTCGATGTGAGAAACAGATTTCTTAGAGTTTTTGTTAAAGGTTACTTGTCCACGGTAGTCCACCTTTCCTCCGCCTTTAGCGATGGATTTAGACACGATAGACGAACTTGTATGTGGAGCATTGTGGATCATCTTAGCACCAGTGTCTTGGTGTTGTCCTGCATTAGCAAAGGCGATAGAGAGCATAGTACCACGCGCCCCTTCTCCATCTAGGTAAACGGATGGATATTTCATGGTTGTTTTGGCACCCAAGTTTCCATCGATCCACTCAACAGTGGCATCCTTTTGAGCCTTAGCACGTTTTGTTACCAAGTTATAAACGTTATCAGACCAGTTTTGAATAGTCGTATAACGCATATAAGCTCCGTCCAAGGCGAAGATTTCTACGATGGCCGCATGCAAGCTGTTGCTTGAATAAGTTGGTGCCGTACATCCTTCTACGTAGTGAACACTCGCTCCCTCGTCAACGATAATCAAGGTACGTTCGAACTGACCTGTATTTTCGTTGTTGATACGGAAGTAAGTTTGAAGCGGAATATCTACCTTAACACCTTTTGGTACGTAGATAAATGTTCCACCTGACCATACTGCTGAGTTGAGGGCAGCCAACTTGTTATCTGTCGGCGGTACCAACTTGGCAAAGTATTGTTTAAACAAGTCTGGGTATTCCTTGAGGGCAGAATCTGTATCTGTAAAGATAATCCCCAATTTCTGGAACTCTTCCTTCATGTTGTGGTAAACCACTTCTGACTCATACTGAGCAGAGGCACCAGCTAGATAAGCACGCTCAGCTTCAGGAATCCCGATACGCTCAAAGGTTTCTTTAATTTTTTCAGGAACTTCATCCCAAGAGCGAGCAGGTTTATCAGATGGTTTTTGGTAGTAGATCAAGTCATCAAAGTCAATCTCTGATAAGTCTGCTCCCCATGTTTGCATGGGCATTTTTTTAAAGGTTTCATAAGACTTCAAACGGAATTCTAACATCCACTCAGGTTCTCCCTTAGCAGCCGATAATTCGCGAATGACATCTTCGTTTAATCCTTTTCCTGTCGATAGGACAGGCTCTACATCATCATGGAAACCAAATTTATATTCACCAAGATCAATTGGTTTTGGTTCTACTCTTTCTTCAGCCATAATATCCTTTCTTTCATTCTTCAGTTTTACTGATTCATAAGACATAAGAAGCTTGTCTTACTGTTTTTCTTGATTTTCAATTGTTTTCTTCAGGGCATTCCAAGCTAGGGTTGCACACTTAATTCGTTGAGGGAATTTGGCAACACCTGACAAGAAGGCTGCATCGCCAAGTTTGTCTTGACGTTCATCTTTTTGCCCTTGAACCATTTCAGAAAAAATGGTCGCAAGTTCTAATATTTCTTGTTTGGTTTTTCCTAAAACGGCATCTGTCATCATGCTTGCAGAGGCAGTCGAGATGGTGCAACCTGAGTTTAGAAAAGCGATATCCTCCAAGCGGTCTTCTGCATCAAACTTGACAGAGAGATTGATGACATCTCCACAGGTCGGATTATTGAGACTGATTTGTTCAGCGTCTTCTAACTTCCCTTGATGATGTGGATTTTTCGAATGGTCTGCTACCACTGCCATATAAAGGCTATCTAGTTTAGAAAGTGCCATTGAAAAACTCCTTTGTCTTTTGTAAGGCATCGACTAGCTTGTCGCAATCTGCCTTGGTATTGTAAATATAAAAACTTGCGCGAGCTGTTGCTGGGACATCCAAATACTGGAGCAAAGGTTGCGCACAATGGTGACCTGCTCGAACTGCCACACCTTCATAATCCAGAGCTGTAGCAAGGTCGTGAGGATGAAGATTCCCAAGGTTAAAGGCAATGACACCTGAACGTTGAGACAAGTCCTGCGAACCATAAATGGTCAATCCTTCTATCGCCTGCAATTTTGGATAGACATACGAGATTAATTCCTGCTCATGAGCTTCAATGGTATCCATACCAATCTTTTCCAGATAATCCACTGCTGCAGCTAGTCCGATAGCACCTGCCATATTTGGTGTTCCAGCCTCAAATTTCCAAGGCAACTCCTTCCAGCTAGCAGATTGCTCATAGACGAAATCAATCATCTCACCGCCAAATTCAACTGGTGACATTTGCTCCAGATACTTTTCTTTGCCATAAAGAACACCGATACCAGTCGGACCAGCCATCTTGTGACCTGAAAAGGCAAAGAAGTCCACATCCAAGTCCTGGACATCGATCTTCATATGAGGCGTAGATTGAGCACCATCCACCACCATGATGGCTCCAACTTGGTGGGCCATTTGCGTGATTTCTTTAATCGGATTGACTACACCCAGAACATTTGAGGCGTGAGCTAGGGAAACAAACTTGACTCTATCAGTCAATTTAGCTCGCAAATCATCCATATCCAGAGCTCCGTCCTTGAGATAGACATAGACAAGCTCTGCCCCAGTCTTACGGCAGGCTTCCTGCCATGGAATGATATTGGAATGGTGTTCCATGACGGAAATCAAGACCTGGTCTCCCTCAGTCAAGACTTCCTCAGCAAAGCGCGCTACCCAGTTCAGACTGGTCGTCGTTCCTCTAGTGAAGAGAACTTCCTTTATTGAGCCTGCATTGATAAACTTACGAATGGTTTCACGAGCTGCTTCATAAGATGCTGTTGCTCGTTCAGCCAAGGTATGAACCCCACGGTGAACATTGGCATTGTCCTGCTCATAGTAGCGGTTAATCGTCTCCAGAACTGCTAGTGGTTTTTGTGTCGTCGCAGCATTGTCCAAATAAACCAATGGTTCATCATTAACAATCTGGTCTAAAATTGGAAAATCCTTGCGAATCGCTTCTACATCTAACATAGGCTACCCCTTAGCGTTTTGACAATTTTTCTTCGATCGTTGCAATCATTTCATCACGAACTTCCTTGACTGGAATCTCAACGATGACGGATCCAAGGAAACCACGAACAACCAAGCGTTCTGCAGTTGCCTTATCCAAACCACGGCTCATGAGGTAGTACATGTCTTCTGGATCTACCTGACCGATAGAAGCCGCGTGTCCTGCAGTAACATCATTTTCATCAATCAAAAGAATTGGATTGGCATCTGAACGCGCTTGGTCTGACAGCATAAGAACACGGCTCTCTTGTTGGGCATCTGCTCCCTTGGCACCCTTGATAATGTGGCCAATACCATTGAAGGTCAAGGTTGCTTTTTCAAGAATAACCCCATGTTGAAGGATATTCCCGATTGAGTTGCAACCATAGTTAGTTACTCGGGTATCAATCCCTTGTACCTGACGGCCACTTGAAAGAGCTACAACTTTCAGGTCAGCATGGCTACCGTTACCAATCAAGTCGCTATCAAAGTCCGCAACGACGTTCCCTTCGTTCATGACACCGATTGCCCAGTCAATGCTTGCATCGTTGCCTAATTTACCACGACGGCTAATGTAAGCAGTGACGTTTTCACCTAGACGGTCAATCGCAGCAAACTTGACTTGCGCACCAGAACGTGCAATCACTTCAACTGTGATATTTGCAGTTGCCTTAGCACTACCTCCACCACGTGACTCTAAACGCTCCAGATAACTAATCTTACTGTTCTTACCAGCGATAATCATAATATGCTTGTTAAACGGCACATCACTATCGCTGTCTTGATAGAAAATTCCTTCGATTGGTTCTTTAATCTCAACGTTATCAGGAATATAGAGAACAGCACCACTATTGAAATAAGCTGTATGGTAGGCTGCCAACTTGTCATCGTCATACTTAACAGATGACATGAAGAATTCTTCGATCAGCTCTGGAATTTCTTCTAAAGCTGAGTGGAAGTCTGTAAAGACGACACCCTGTTCAGCCAATTCAACTGGAATTTGCTCAAAAACAGTTTGAGTTCCTACTTGTACCAACCTCAAGTGATTATCTAGAGCTGTGAAATCTGGAACATTTGCTGATGGCTTACTTTCTGTAATCGTTCCATCACCCAGATTCCAACGGTGGAATTTGACACGCTCAATAACTGGTAATTCCAAAGTCTCAATCTTGTCAAAAGCTTTTTGACGGAGGTCAGCCAACCAGCTTGGTTCAGCGTGCATTTCTGAAAAAAGTTTAATATTTTCTTTAGTCATTTACTTCTCCTAAAAGATACGAGGGAATTACAATTCTTCCTTGTAGTCGTAGCCAAGTTCTTCAGCTAGTTTTGCGTATCCTTCACGTTCCAAACGTGCAGCCAATTCTGGACCACCTGAAAGGACAACACGCCCTTCCATCATCACGTGTACCACATCAGGTGTGATGTAGTTCAAAAGACGTTGGTAGTGAGTGATAATCATAGCACCAAAGCCTTCACCACGCATGGCATTCACACCTTTAGACACAACTTTAAGGGCATCAATATCAAGACCAGAGTCAATCTCATCCAAAAGGGCAAAAGTTGGTTCCAACATCAAAAGTTGAAGAATCTCATTACGTTTTTTCTCACCACCAGAGAAACCTTCGTTGAGGTAACGCTCAGCCATTTCTTCTTTCATGTTGAGCAATTCCATCTTTTCATCTAGCTTAGTGATGAACTCGCGAACTGAAATCTTCTCATCGTCTTCTTTACCAGCATTCATGGCTGCACGAAGAAACTCAGCGTTAGTAATACCAGGAATTTCTGATGGATATTGCATAGCAAGGAAAAGTCCCATACGCGCACGCTCGTCCACTTCCAACTCAAGGATGTTTACGCCATCAAACAAGACTTCACCTTTGGTAACTTCATAGTTTGGATTTCCCATGATAGCGGCAGAAAGAGTCGATTTACCAGTACCATTTGGTCCCATGATAGCGGCGATTTCTCCTGTTTTCAGGGTCAGGTTAACCCCTTTTAAAATTTCTTTTCCTTCAATCTCAACGTGAAGATCTTTGATCTCTAATACTGACATGATAGTTCCTTTCTTTTTCAAAGCCTTTACAGTGCTCACTAGAAACATACTTGATTTCCCTAGAAAATACGGTAAAAGGTCAATAAATATACTTTTATAGTATAACAAAAAAAAGCCTAAAAGGCTTTGATTTTGTCTAGAAGCTGAGGACTAGTCTTTTCCTTTTAAATGCTGGTCAATGACATCTACAATCTTGCCCATCAAGTAACTAACTCGGAAATTTCTAAAGAGCAAAATGGCCCAAAAGGCTGCCATAATATAGCGACCAGTCATCCAGGCTTCATTGAAAAAATAGGTCTCAGCAGCTGTAAACAGCGCGATGATAATAAATTGTTGTCTATTCATAAACTTATTGTATCATGAAATCTTTCTTTAGTCTTCCTCTACCTTCACTTTATCAGCCAAAAATTCAAATCCTTCTGGAATCAGGCTTTCTTCTGCTTCTTTTTCAGTTTGAGAAGATTTGGCTTTGGCTGAAAAGGCTGCGCGAACTTCTTTCCATTCCTCCATGGAAATAGCTAAAATCTCAGGTGAAAAACCTGCTGCCTGACTGAGGATGTTACCAAACATGGTGTTGAGATTGTCCCGTTTCATGGTTTGACCAGCATTGAAGTTAGACTCAAAAGCAAGAATAGCATGGTGTTCATTGGCCGCAACTGGTTGAGATCCGACTAGAAGAGCCTTGTCCGGCCCCCCTAGACTTTCAATTACTTCTCCCCAGGCATTCTGCAAACGAATCAGATTTTGACGTGCTAAATCAGGATTTTCAACGGCCTCTTGTAGGATCGATTGAACTTTATTGCGATCCACACGATAGATTGTCTTGCCCGTTGCTGGGCGACTAGGAGCTGGATTTGTTGGCTTAGATACGGTTCCCACATTTGCGAGTTCTTGTTTGAGACGGGCAATTTCCTGTCTCAGTGCAGAAATTTCACTTTCAACTGCCCCAGAAAGAGCTGGTTCAGGCTTAATCTCTGCCAAACGGATAGTCATCATCTCAGCATAAATCTTAGGCTGCAAACTAGACTTAATATCTGCTAAACTGACTGTCGCCAAGCGAATCATTTCAAACAGATTTTCTTGAGGAAGTGCCAAATTTTCTACAAAGACTGGACTATGATGAGTATTTTCTCCACCTGTTTGAACAATTAACAAATCTCTTAAATAGTGTAAAAGTTCGGTCACAAAACGAGTCATGCTCTTACCATTGTCAAAGAGAAGATTCAAGCATGCTAGGGCCTTTGGAACATCCTGTTGAGACAAGGCTGCCACATAATCATCCAAGGCTGATAGGCTAATAGTGCCAGTAATTTCTTCAGAGATGGCAGTCGTCAGCTCGTTTCCCTGTGTCAAACTCAAGGCTTGATCCAAAATAGACAAGGCATCTCGCATTCCACCTTCAGCCCGTCTAGCAATGATTTCCACAGCCTCTGGTTCAGAACTGATATTTTCTTTGTCTAAGATATAGTGAATATGTTCCTTAATATCCTGTGTCTTAATCGATTTAAATTCAAAACGTTGCACACGGGATAGAATAGTCGCAGGTATCTTGTGCAATTCAGTAGTAGCCAAAATAAAGACCACATTCTGTGTTGGCTCTTCTAACGTCTTTAGGAGGGCATTAAAAGCTCCTGTAGACAGCATGTGAACCTCATCTATGATGTAAACCTTATAACGGGCAAGACTAGGAGCGTAGGTAGATTTATCACGAATTTCGCGAATTTCATCCACCCCATTATTAGAAGCCGCATCCATTTCAATGACATCTTCTAAACTACCATCCGTCACTGCCTGACAAATATAGCAGTTATTACAAGGTTCACCACCCACTTGATTTGGACAGTTCATAGCTTTAGCAAAAATCTTAGCCACACTGGTTTTTCCCGTTCCACGAGGACCCGAAAAAAGATAAGCGTGACTTATTTTCTCTTGCTCCACTGCTTGTTTAAGAGTCTTAGCCACAACTTCCTGTCCAACCAACTGGGAGAAGTTTTGACTTCTATATTTTCGATAAAGTGCTTGATACATTAGGCTTTCTCCTCAAACATTGTAAAGTCCCATTCTGTCATTTCAAGCAAAATAGCGACAAATTGTTCCAAATAATCTCGATCCATAGCATCATAATCATCAATCTCTGAAGAATCAAGATCTAGAACTCCAAGTAATTGACCATTCTTAACCATCGGAACAACAATTTCACTTTTAGCTCGACTATCACAAGAAATATAGTTGGGATAAGTCGTTACATCTCCAACAACAACGGTTTCCTGAAAATGAGCTGCCTCACCACAAACACCCTTGCCTAGCGCAATACGGATGCAGGAAACACCACCTTGGAAGGGACCTAAAACCAATTCCTTTCCATCGAACAAATAAAAGCCTGCAAATACGGTATTAGGGAAGCGTGATTTTAGAAGAGCACTGGCGTTGGAAAGATTAGCCAAAACATTGGTTTCACCATCCAATAAAAAAGAGAGACCCTCATTCAACATTTGATAACGTGATTTTTTTTTTGATTCTAACATAGGACTATTATATCAAAAAAGGCTTACAGACAAAAGAAAAATCCCTTGTTTAGTAAACAAAGGATTTTGTGAATTTTCAATTTGATTAAAGTTCGATATCACCGAACAAGTCAGCCATTGAGAATCCTGTTTGTGTTTCTGGAAGTTCGAAATCACGTTTTTCTTGACGTTTTGGACGACGTGGACGAGCAGCACGTTTTTCTT
The DNA here is from genome assembly GCF_049738055.1 of Streptococcus sp. CL6.22. Lineage (GTDB taxonomy): Bacteria > Bacillota > Bacilli > Lactobacillales > Streptococcaceae > Streptococcus > Streptococcus mitis_DJ. The sequence goes on from NZ_JBKOTV010000002.1 coordinate 41,950, forward strand.
CTTTTTGTCCTTCTTCTTGAGCTGGACGCTCTTCAAGAGCTTTGATAGAAAGTGATACGCGCTCTGCATCTGCGTTAACTTCAAGAACTTTAACTTTAACTTCTTGACCTACTTTAAGAGCTTCTTTTGGATTTTCAATACGTTTGTGTGAAATTTGTGATACGTGAACAAGTCCATCGATACCTGGCAATACTTCAACAAATGCACCGAAGTCAGTCAAACGTTTAACTGTTCCTTCTACTACATCACCTTTAGCCAATTTTTGCTCAACGCCATCCCATGGTCCAGGTGTTGTTGCTTTAAGTGAAAGTGAGACACGTCCTTCTTCTTCGTTAAGATCAAGGATTTTAACTTCAATTTCTTCACCAACAGTTACAACTGATTTTGGTGATACGTTACGTTCGTGTGACAATTCAGTCAAGTGAACCAATCCGTCAACACCACCAAGGTCGATGAAAGCACCAAAACTTGTGATACGTGCAACTTTACCAGTTACTACATCACCAACAGCCAATTTACCAAATACTTCAGCGCGAGCTGCTGCTGTAGCTGCTTCAACAACTTCACGACGTGAAAGGATGAAGCGGTTTTCTTTAGCGTCAACTTCTTTGATTTTAGCATCAAATTCTTGACCTACAAAACGCTCAGTGTTACGTACGAAACGAGTATCCAACATTGAAGCTGGGATAAATCCACGAACACCTTCAAATTCTACTGAAAGTCCACCTTTAACGGCACGAGTTCCTTTAACAGTAACAACTTCTTCTTCGCGACCAACAAGTTTGTCCCATGCTTTGCGAGCTTCAAGGCGTTTTTTAGATACAAGGTATGTAACTGTATCAGTATCTTTACCAACTACTTGACGAAGTACAAGAACATCCAATACTTCTCCTACTTTAACAAAGTCATTGATATCTGCATCGCGATCGTTTGTCAATTCGCGAAGAGTCAAGACACCTTCAACACCAGTTCCAGAGATTGCAACGTTAGCTTGAGTCGCATCAACTGTCAATACTTCAGCACTAACAACATCACCAGTCTCAACTTGGCTAACGCTATTTAGCAAATCTTCAAATTCGTTCATCTAAAAAATCCTCCAACAATCAAGTTTTTCTTAAACTTGACATACTTATAATTTTTTTCCTAAGCACCCGCAAGGACATGTTCATATCGTTCACGTCTTTCAATTATAAAAATAAAATACCCTAAGATATTTTGCTTTTTATCTTGATTATTACCTAAGAACTGGGGTAGCTGGATTCGAACCAACGCATGAGGGAGTCAAAGTCCCTTGCCTTACCGCTTGGCTATACCCCATTGACGAAATGGAGAGAGAGGGATTCGAACCCCCGAACCCGAAGGAGCGGATTTACAGTCCGCCGCGTTTAGCCTCTTCGCTATCTCTCCTACAATCAACATGGACTATTATATCATGAAAATTTCAAAAAAACAAGACTTATTTTGCTAAATTATAATTTTCAATCAAAATTTCCACAGCTTTTTCCAATTTTTTATAAAAACTATCGACATTCCCATTCTTTATGATGGCAAATTGTCCGTCTAATTCGGCAATTTCTCCGATAACTTTTTTACCGATAGTCAATGTATAACCTTCAAAACTGTCTTTACCAACATTAACTTTAGCATCTGCTACTTGAATTTCGATTTTTTTATCTTTCTTACTCATTTCATACCTCTCTTCACTTTTTCTATTTTACAAGAAAATCCTAAAACTAGCAAGAAAAAACTCTATATCATTCCATGTCTGATATAGAGTTTTCTGCTTTATTTAATGTGTTTTTCTAGTTCTTTTTGGTACTTACCATTTGATTCCAATTTTTCTTTTTGCCATTTTTTCAGTGCTTCTTCATATTCTTTTGTCGTAACGATATCTTTTTGTAATTTCATTCCTTTAAAGATATATGGGTCACCCTTAATACCAACTTGTGAGTATGGTTTTGAGAATGGTACTACATTACTTACAACTGGAGAACCACCAGATGAGGCTGTTGGCATCAATAATGAACTATCTGTCAACCAAGCTTGAGCCTTGGCATATTTTTCATAGCGTTCTTCAAGATTCGTAGTTTCTGAATCCGCATCATCCAATAATTTCTTATACTGGTCCAAACCAAGTTTCGCTACAACATCCTTATCTTTCCCTTTAGTAATACCTAGGTGCTTCATAGCAGAACCTGATTTAGGATCCATAATATTCAAGTAAGATGCTGGATCTTGATAACTTGGAGCCCATCCTGTACTGTTCAAATCATAGTCTTTTTGAGAAGGAACACGCGCTTGAGAAGTGATTGTTTCCTTTTCATTATCTGTCATTTGAAGAACATCGATGACAACATTTTCAGCACCAAGAGTCGATTCGATAGACTGTTTGAAAGAGTTACTTTGTTGAACGGCGATGGTATCTGTTTGTTCAACTGGGACATCCAAGTGAATTGGGAAAGTTACCCCTTTAGATTCTAGGTCTTTCTTAGCTTTTTCAAAGGCTGCTTTAGCCTTGTCAGGGTTGTAGATAGAATCCTTACCGTCAACTAGCTCAACACCTTTCCATTGGTCACCATAGTTCACCAACTCTGCTTGAGCGATTTGACCAAAGTTTTTACCACCTGCTTGTACAAAGTTGTCAGGAACGAGGCTGTTACGAATAATCTTGTCCGCACCGTCTTCACCATTTAGCTGGGCAGCATAAGAATGGCGGTTGAAGGCAAAGTTGATAGCCTGACGGAAGTCCTTATTAAGCATAGCTTCTTTAGTAGAAGTCTTTTGCTCTTCACTTGTTTTCGCAGTTTTATTATATGATTGACGATTTACGTTAAAGGTGAAGTAATAACTACTTGAGTCCTGTGGGCTATAAGTGATTTTATCTCCGTATTGTTCCAAAGTAGAAGCAAAGTTTGAGCTACTTGGGAAGAGACGGGCTGTCGTATAGGCACCTGAAGAGAAGCTACGAATCAACGATTCCTGATCTGAACCATCGTAGTAGGTCAATTTGACCTTTTCAATTTTTACCTTTTCTTTATCCCAGTAGTTTGGATTTTTCTCGTATTCGATTAACGATTTAGAAGTCAAGGTCTTCAAGATATAAGGACCATTGTAGAGAATTCCTGCTGGAGTAACTGCTCCATAATCTTTACCTGATGCCTTCAAAAATTCTTCATTTACAGGCAACATCGTTGCTGTGGTGACTTTAGAATTCCAGAAGCTTTCTGGTTTGTTTAGGGTATATTCAACTGTGTAATCGTCCAAGGCCTTGACACCAACTGTAGAGAAATCATTGGTCTCACCAGTCATGTAGGCATCCAAGCCCTTGATTGAATTTTGGATGAGAGAGACACCATCTGACTTGCCGTCAGCTACGTGTTTTAGTCCTGTCACAAAGTCATGGGCTGTTACCTCTGCATATTCTTCACCTTCAGAAGTGTACCATTTAACTCCTTTACGAAGTTTGTAGGTATAAGTCAAACCATCTTTTGACACAGACCAATCTTCAGCCAAGGAAGGAATAACATTTCCGTATTGGTCATTTTCCATCAAACCATCAACCACGTTCCCGATGACATCTGTTGTAGATGTACGAGTCGCTATACTATAGTCCAAAGATGCTGGATCTACTGCATAGACATATGAAAATGTTGTCGGTGCATCTGCTTCTTTATCAGCTTTTCCACAAGCTACTAAAAGAGCTGTTGTGCTCAGGACCACTCCTGCTGTTAAGAGCCACTTTTTCGATTTCATAAAAAATCTCCTTTAGTTTATTTTAATCTACTTTTACAATCCAACCTTCTGGCGCTTCAATATCGCCAAACTGAATTCCTGTCAATTCATCATATAATTTACGAGTCACAGGACCTACTTCTGTTTCGCTATAGAACACATGGAAATCATCACCGTGCTGAATTCCACCAATTGGAGAAATAACTGCTGCTGTACCACAGGCACCTGCCTCTACAAAACGGTCAAGGTTATCAATTGGGACATCCCCCTCAATAGGAGTTAAGCCCAAGCGATGTTCTGCCAAATAAAGCAAAGAATACTTGGTAATAGATGGCAAGATAGAAGGACTCAATGGTGTTACAAATTCATTATCAGCTGTAATTCCAAAGAAGTTAGCTGAGCCGACTTCTTCAATCTTTGTATGAGTTGATGGGTCTAGATAGATAACATCTGAGAAATGACGTGACTTGGCCAATTTCCCTGGCAAGAGACTTGCAGCATAGTTTCCACCAACCTTAGCCGCACCTGTACCATTTGGAGCCGCACGGTCGTATTCATCCTGAATCAAGAAGTTGGTTGGAACCAATCCACCCTTAAAGTAATTTCCAACTGGCATAGCAAAGATGGTGAAAATGTACTCTTCTGCCGGTTTAACCCCAATAATATCTCCGACACCAATCAAAAGAGGGCGAAGATATAAGGTTCCACCTGTTCCATATGGAGGTACATATTCTTCATTCGCACGAACAACTGCCTTACAAGCGTCTACAAACATTTCTGTTGGAACTTGTGGCATCAAGAGACGGTCACATGTCCGTTGCAGGCGTTTAGCATTTTCATCAGGACGGAACAGTTGAACACTACCATCCTTAGTACGATAAGCTTTCAAACCTTCAAATGCTTGTTGACCATAGTGAAGACTTGGAGAAGACTCTGAAATATGCAAGTTTGCATCCTCTGTAAGCTCTCCTTGATCCCATTGTCCATTTTTAAAATGAGCAATATAGCGATAAGGTAATTTCATATAGGAAAAACCGAGATTTTCCCAATCAATCGTTACTGTCATATTCCACTCCTTATTCTAAAAACCTATTTCTTTTATTCTACACTATTTTTCTAAAATAGCAAGTATATTTTGTAATTTTCAGAAAATTTCTTCAATAAAAAGAACCAGCTCTTAGAACTGATTCTTCATTTCACTTATTTAGCTTCAGTAAATACTTCTTTAAGATAAGCGTCAAAAACTTCTTCATCCGAAATCGTGTCAGAGATGAAGCTACCATTACTTGTGCGTTCTGACAGATTCAAGTCTTGTAGTCGACTTTCATAGATTGTTCCTTTGTTCGATTGGACAAGCAGCGTTTGGTCGTTCTCTTCCACTTCTGTACTGAAGAGATCACCAACAAATCCTTGCTCTGCAACTGATCCTGCTAAGAAGACACGATGCGGTTTGTTTTTCAACTCACGCAAGACTTGTAGTCCTCGTTTGGCACGGCTAGTTGCTGGAATTTCGTCAATAGAAACACGTTTCAAACTTCCACGCTGAGTCAAGAGGTAGAAGGATGAAGTGTTACAGATAAAGGCCGATTGGAGGGTATCATCTTCTTTCAGGTTCATAGCCTTGACACCTGCAGCCTTAGCACCGACAACTGGTACCTCTTCGATATTGAAACGAAGGGCATAACCATTTTGGCTGATCAAGAGAACATCATCTAGTTTGATTGGAGCTACTGCTACAATCTGGTCTGTATCATCTTTGAGCTTAGCATACTTGACAGACTTAGACTTGTAGGTCCGCCATGGGGTGAATTCTTTTCGCTCTACACGCTTGATTTGACCGAGACGAGTCGCAGCAAAGTAGGTTGTCGCATCATCAAACTGATCCACTACTTCCACATAAAGGATTTCTTCGTTAGTTTCAAAGTTTGTAATGGTTTGGCTCAGATGCTCACCGATATCCTTCCAACGAATGTCTGCCAATTCATGGATTGGTCGATAAATGACATTTCCAAGCGTCGTGAACATCAAGAGATGCTGGGTTGTCTTGGCAGATTGAACAAAAATCAAACGGTCGTCATCACGTTTGCCAATTTCTTCCAGCGTTGAAGCCGCAAAGGAACGTGGGCTGGTACGCTTGATATAACCTGCCTTGGTCACGCTGACGTAGGTATCTTCCTCGGCGATAAGACTGGCTGTATCAATCTCAATTGCTTTCGCAGTGTCTTCTAGAGAACTCAAACGCGGAGTCGCAAACTTCTTCTTAACCTCACGAAGTTCTTTCTTCATGAGATTGTACATAGTCCGCTCATCCCCGATAATAGCCGCCAGCATGGCAATCTTTTCACGAAGTTCTGCTTCTTCTTCCTGTAAGACAACCACATCGGTATTGGTCAAACGATACAATTGCAAGGTAACGATGGCCTCAGCCTGCTCCTCTGTAAAATCATAGCTAACTTTGAGATTTTCCTTGGCATCCGCCTTATTCTCAGAAGCACGGATAAGCGCAATGACTTCGTCCAAGATTGAAATCACACGAATCAAACCTTCGACGATATGGAGACGTTTTTCAGCCTTTTCCTTATCAAAGCGTGAACGCGCCAAAATCACTTCACGACGGTGGGCAATATAGCTAGACAAGATTGGGACAATACCGACCTGACGAGGTGTGAAATTGTCAATCGCCACCATGTTAAAGTTGTAGTTGATTTGCAGGTCAGTATATTTAAAGAGATAGTTGAGAACGAGCTCCGTATTTGCGTCTTTCTTAAGTTCAATAGCGATACGAAGACCGTCACGGTCAGACTCATCACGAACCTCAGCAATCCCCGCTACTTTGTTATTGACACGAACATCATCTATTTTCTTGACAAGATTGGCCTTATTGATTTCATAAGGAATCTCAGTGATAACGATTTGTTCCTTACCACCTTTTAGCTTTTCAATCTCTGTCTTAGAGCGAACAACCACGCGCCCTTTCCCAGTTTCATAAGCCTTCTTGATTTCGTCACGCCCTTGGATGATAGCTCCTGTAGGGAAGTCTGGGCCAGGCAAGAATTCCATCAACTTATCCACCTTGGCAGTTGGATGATCAATCATGTAAACTGTCGCATCGATAACTTCGGCCAAATTATGGGGAGGAATATCTGTGGCATATCCAGCCGAAATACCAGTAGAACCATTCACCAAGAGATTTGGAAAGGCTGCTGGCAAGACTGTCGGCTCTTTCTCCGTATCGTCAAAGTTCCACGCAAAAGGAACGGTCTTCTTCTCGATATCCTGAAGAAGGTAACCAGCAATCTCAGACAAACGAGCCTCCGTATAACGCATAGCCGCAGGCGGATCACCGTCCATAGAACCGTTATTACCGTGCATTTCGACTAGAATCTCACGATTCTTCCAGTCCTGTGACATACGAACCATAGCATCATAGATAGAAGAATCACCGTGTGGGTGGAAATTCCCCATGATATTCCCGACAGACTTGGCCGACTTGCGGTAACTCTTATCAAAGGTATTGCCATCCTTATTCATCGAATAAAGAATGCGGCGCTGAACCGGCTTCAAGCCATCACGAATATCTGGCAAAGCCCGGTCTTGAATAATGTACTTGGAGTAGCGACCAAAGCGCTCTCCCATGATGTCCTCAAGGGACATGTTTTGAATGTTACTCATATAGGATACAGAGCCCGTAAAATACCAAGTGAAAATAGAAAATTATTGAAGTAAGCAAGCTCACAAGAGAATTTATCTTTTTCACCCAGCATTTAGGGCGTGTTCAACTCCTTTCAAAGAATGTAGGGTAGTTTTTTATAGAAAAGGTGTTCAGTTACTATAAATAACCAAACTATCCTTTCTGTAGTTTAATCTTTTTAATTAGTCAGCGATTTAGAAGTCTCTCCTCAGCATACTCAATCATCTTCTCAGCTACTTCTTTATCGTAGTTAAAGCCCATCTTGTTAGCAAGGTATCGTGCCTCTTGGTGGAAAAGTTGCATCGTATCAAATAGAGACTGAGTGATTTTGTCTAAACTGGAAAAATCAAGAAGATTAGATAGCTCCTTCTCTTTTTCAACTGGCAAATGGTTAAAGAGATACTTGCAGTTCTTGCCGATTTCGACTCTTCCCCTAGCACTTGCTACCTGCCAAGCCAAGATTTTCAGGAGTTCTTGTTGACAAATGCCATAGAGATGATCGGTCGCGTAGATGAGCTGATTCCGACAAATCCCTTTGACAACGTAGGCCGACACCCACCAGAACTCATTGCAGGCTTTTTCAAAATCTGTCTGACTAGCTGGATTCGTCCAGTAACGCTCTATATTTGGTGAATAGGGTTCAAATAAATGCTCTGGATCTTCTAAAACAGTAAATCCGGCCTCACTATCCACCCACTCTTGAATTTGTTGTTTTGGACAGAGGGTTAGATCAATTCGATTTCCATCTTCAAAGAGCATGAGGTATAGACGACGTTGACCAAGACCAACTTCTTGCTCGATAATGCGTTTGCCAAACTGGTCCAACCAAGATAAATCTGTAATCAGCTCGTCCAGATTCTCTACAACATAGACTACGTCATAGTCTTGAAATTCATCTTTTGAGGCTTTTGTATCAGTCCGTGAACCAGACATGGCGACAGCCGTGACTTGTAAGGTTTTGGCTGTTTGTAAAATCACATCGAGCATTTCTGTTTCAGTTCTCATGTTTATACCCATTCATTAAAAACTAACTTAAAATACTGTCGCTTCTTCCAGCGTAAACTTGACATTATCTTCAATCCACTTACGTCGTGGTTCGACCTTGTCTCCCATAAGGACATTGACGCGACGTTCGGCGCGAGCCAGATCTTCAATGGTGACACGGATAAGGGTACGGGTTTCTGGATTCATGGTTGTTTCCCAGAGCTGGTCCGCATTCATCTCACCAAGCCCTTTATAGCGTTGGAGGGTAGCGCCTTTACCGAGCTGCTTGCGGAGTTCTTCAAGTTCTCCGTCTGTCCAAGCGTAGGCCACTTCTTCTTTCTTGCCTTTTCCTTTGGACATCTTGTAAAGAGGCGGAAGGGCAATATAGACATGTCCCGCCTCAACTAGCGGACGCATATAACGGTAGAAAAAGGTTAAGAGAAGTGTTTGAATATGGGCACCGTCTGTATCCGCATCGGTCATGATAATGATTTTGTCATAGTTGGCATCTTCAATAGAGAAGTCTGCTCCAACACCTGCACCGATGGTATAAATCATGGTGTTGATTTCTTCGTTTTTGAGGATATCTGCCATCTTAGCCTTGGCTGTATTGATAACTTTACCACGTAGAGGCAAGATAGCCTGGAACTTGCGGTCACGACCTTGCTTGGCAGAACCGCCGGCAGAGTCCCCCTCAACTAGATAGAGTTCATTCTTAGCAGGATTCTTAGACTGGGCTGGCGTTAATTTACCCGACAACAAGCCCTTATCTTTCTTATTTTTCTTACCATTTCGGCTTTCATCACGCGCTTTACGTGCTGCTTCACGGGCATCACGCGCCTTGATAGCCTTGCGAATAAGATTAGAGGCTAGTTCCCCATTTTCCATGAGGAAGAAAGTCAACTTATCAGCCACAATTCCATCTACAACCGGACGAGCTAGTGGGCTTCCAAGTTTGTCCTTGGTCTGGCCTTCAAACTGCAAATGTTCTTCAGGAACAAGGATAGAAAGAACGGCTGCTAATCCCTCACGATAGTCGGAACCTTCAAGGTTTTTATCTTTTTCCTTGAGAAGACCTGTCTTACGCGCATAGTCATTCATAACCTTGGTAATGGCAGACTTGAGTCCTGTTTCATGCGTTCCCCCATCCTTGGTACGAACGTTATTAACAAAGGATAGAATGTTATCTGAAAATCCGTCATTATACTGAAGAGCTACTTCCACTTGGAAACCATTGTCTTCACCTTCAAAGTAAAGAACTGGTGTCAAGGTTTCCTTGTCTTCATTCAGATAAGAAACAAAGTCTTGTACCCCATTTTCATAGTGAAACTCAACAGACTCATCTGTTCGCTTATCCGTCAAGGACAAGGTCACATTTTTCAAGAGAAAGGCTGATTCATTAAGACGCTCTGAGATGGTATTGTACTTGAAGTCTATCGTAGAAAAGATCGTCGCATCAGGCATAAACGTAACCTTGGTACCTGTTTTAGACTTGGGCGCTGTACCGATTTTCTTCAGAGTCGTGACAGGTTTGCCACCATTTTCAAAACGTTGCTTGTAGATTGCACCGTCACGAGTGATTTCAACTTCTAGCCAGCTAGAAAGGGCGTTAACTACGGAAGAACCCACCCCGTGCAGACCACCTGATGTCTTATAACCACCTTGACCGAATTTCCCTCCGGCGTGAAGAATGGTAAAGATAACCTCAACTGTTGGGATTCCCATCGCGTGCATTCCAGTCGGCATCCCACGTCCGTGGTCTTGAACCGTTAAACTGCCGTCTTTATTAATGGTCACATCAATACGGTCACCAAATCCAGACAAGGCTTCATCGACAGCATTATCGACGATTTCCCAGACTAGGTGGTGGAGCCCAGCGCCATCGGTCGATCCGATATACATCCCTGGACGTTTTCGGACCGCATCCAACCCTTCTAGCACCTGAATGGCATCATCATTATAATTGTTAATATTGATTTCCTTTTTTGACACAAGGAACCTCCTATTCGTTCATCTTTACTATTCTACAGGTTTTCCAAGGATTTTGCAAAATTTTTCTTTCTCCGGTGTGACAATTTCAGAAGAGATTCTCTGCCTTTCTTCTCCATTTCATGATATAATAGGAGAATGATTACAATAGTTTTATTAATCCTAGCTTATCTGCTGGGTTCGATTCCGTCTGGTCTCTGGATTGGACAAGTATTCTTTCAGACAAATCTGCGTGAACACGGTTCTGGAAATACTGGAACAACCAATACTTTCCGCATTTTAGGTAAGAAAGCTGGTATGACGACCTTTGTGATTGACTTTTTCAAAGGAACTCTAGCAACGCTTCTTCCAATTATTTTTCATCTTCAAGGCGTTTCGCCTCTCATCTTTGGACTTTTGGCTGTTATTGGTCATACCTTCCCTATCTTTGCAGGATTTAAGGGAGGTAAGGCTGTCGCAACCAGTGCTGGAGTCGTTTTCGGATTTGCACCTGTCTTCTGTCTCTACCTTGCAGTTGTTTTCTTTGGAACCCTCTATCTTGGTAGTATGATTTCACTATCTAGTGTCACAGCATCTATCGCGGCTGTCATTGGAGTTTTACTCTTTCCACTTTTTGGTTTTATCTTGAGTCACTATGACCCTCTCTTCATTGCTATTATCCTAGCACTTGCTAGTTTGATTATCATTCGTCATAAGGATAATGTCGCTCGTATCAAAAACAAGACTGAAAATTTAGTCCCTTGGGGATTGAACCTAACCAATCAACATCCTAAAAAATAAAACGCCAGTTCATTCTGAACTGACGTTTTTTGTATGCTTATTTTGATTTGATATAGTTGATACCATCTGCTTTTGGTGCGACTGCTTTTCCAAAGAAGGCTGCCAAGACAAGAATTGTCAAAACATAAGGTGCGATTTGAAGATAAACCGCAGGCACTCCTTGTAGGAACGGCAATTGAGAACCGATAACAGCCAAACTTTGTGAAAGCCCAAAGAATAAACTAGAAAGCATGGCTCCGATTGGATTCCATTTTCCGAAAATCATCGCAGCAAGAGCGATAAATCCAGGTCCAACAATAGTTGTCACTGAGAAGTTAACTGAGATGGATTGAGCATAAATCGCTCCGCCAATTCCACCTAGGAAACCTGAAATAATAACCCCTAAATATCTCATTTTGTAGACATTGATTCCCAAAGTATCTGCTGCTTGAGGATGTTCACCGACAGAGCGGAGACGAAGACCAAATCGAGTCTTGAAGAGGATAAACCAAGCAAGGAAAGAGAAGGCAATGGCCAGATAACCAAGTAGACTAGTTGACTTGAAGAAGATATCACCGATAACTGGGATATTCGCCAAGACTGGGAAATCAAAGCGTCCAAAAGTCTGACTTAGGTTGTCGGTTTGTCCTTTGTTATAAAGAACTTTCACTAAGAAAACAGCCAAAGCAGGCGCCATCAAGTTCAATACCGTACCGCTAACAACATGGTCTGCACGGAAATGAACCGTTGCTGCTGCGTGTATGATAGAGAAGACACCACCAACCAATCCTGCAACTAGCAAGGATAACCAAGGAGTTGCTGCTCCAAATTGTTCTGCAAATTCAAGGTTAAAGACAACTCCAGAAAAGGCACCCATAACCATAATTCCTTCAAGACCGACGTTTACCACACCACCACGTTCAGAGAAAACACCACCAATACTTGTAAAGATGAGAGGTGCTGAGTAAATCAGCATAGAAGACACCAAGAGGGTGAGCAAGGTTGTAATAGACATCTTTACTTACCTCCTTTAACTTGTTTTTTCGGTTTGACAAAGCGTTCGATAAGGTAATGAACACTGACAAAGAAGATAATAGACGCTGTTACAATGCTGACAAGCTCAGACGGTACCTGCGCCGCATTCATACCAGGAGCTCCAACTTGGAGAACACCAAATAAGAAGGCTGCAAATAGAATACCAATTGGTGAGTTGGCCGCAAGCAGACTAACCGCCATTCCGTTAAATCCGACAGCTAATGACGCCCCCTGAACATAAACGTTCTGGAAGGTTCCCAGACCTTCAACAGCTCCACCAAGACCTGCCAAGGCACCTGAGATAATCATTGAGAGGATAATCGTTCTTTTTGCAGAAATACCAGCATATTCTGAAGCATGTGAATTAAGACCAACCGCACGGATTTCAAAACCAAGAGTCGTTTTCTTGAGCATGAACCAAATAACTGCAACGGCAATGATGGCAAAGAAAATACCAATATTCATCCGCGAATTACCAGTCAACTCAGCTAACCAAGGTGTCTGGTAGGTTGCATTAGCCCCAACACGAATGGTCGAATCTGTACTTTGCATGAAGTCTTTAGGAAAGGCATGGATAAAGGCATTTCCTACATACAAGACAATGTAGTTCATCATGATGGTTACGATAACCTCTGATGTCCCTAGATAAGCTCTAAGAATACCTGGAATGGCTCCGACAATCCCACCAGCAATCAAGGCAATCACGATAGTTGCTAGAATCATCAAGGGACGTGGCATATCTGGATGCGACAAGGCAAACCAACCACTGAGAATCCAACCTGCTAAAGCCTGACCAGGAAGTCCGACGTTAAAGAAACCAGCACGACTGGCAACAGCAAAGCCAAGACCAATCAAGACCAAAGGCCCCATAGCACGGAAGATTTCTCCAATCCCACGCAGACTACCAAAGGCTGTATAGAACAATTCTTCGTAGCCCCAAATAGCATCATAACCGAAGATCCACATAACAATGGCCCCAAGTAAAATTCCTAGGAAGACAGAAATCAAGGGAACCGAAATTTGTTGTAATTTTTTAGACATCACTCTTCTCCTTTCCCAAGTTTCCACCAGCCATCAAGACACCAAGTTCTTGCTTATTGGTTGTTTCTGGTGACACAATACCTTGAATCTTACCATCGTGGATAACAGCAATACGGTCTGAGACATTTAAAATCTCATCCAATTCAAAGCTGACAACAAGAACAGCCTTCCCATTATCACGCTCTTCAATCAAGCGTTTGTGGATATATTCAATGGCACCGACATCCAAACCACGAGTTGGCTGGCTGACGATAAGGAGATCAGGATCTCGATCAATTTCACGAGCAATAATTGCTTTTTGTTGATTTCCTCCTGAGAGTGCAGCTGCAGGAACAAATTCGCTGGCAGCACGAACATCAAACTCTTCCATTAGCTTTTTAGCATAAGAAGTAATATTTGAATAGTTCAAAATTCCATTTTTACTATGTGGTTCTTTGTAGTAGGTTTGAAGGGCAATATTCTCAGAAATCATCATTTCCAAAATCAAGCCATCACGGTGACGGTCTTCTGGAACGTGCCCCACACTCAACTCTGTAATCTGACGTGGGTGCAATCCTACAATTGAATCTCCTTTTAGCTCGATGCTACCAGATTCAACCTTGCGAAGACCTGTGATTGCTTGAATGAGTTCAGACTGACCATTTCCATCAATCCCCGCAATACCAACTATCTCTCCGGCACGAACATCCAAGGATAGATTTTTTACAGCTGGGACACCACGGTTTTCATTGACCACCAAATCTTTGATTGACAAGACTAGTTCTTTTGGTTGAGAAGCTTGTTTCTCTGTCTTAAAGGAAACAGAACGTCCCACCATCATTTCCGCCAAATCAGCATTGGTAGCTCCTGCAATTTCTACAGTTTCAATTGATTTCCCACGACGAATAACTGTAACGCGGTCAGAAACTGCGCGAATCTCGTCCAACTTGTGGGTAATCAAGATAATTGATTTTCCTTCTTTGACAAGATTTTTCATAATAGCCATCAACTCATCAATTTCTGACGGAGTCAAGACTGCCGTTGGTTCGTCAAAGATAAGGATATCAGCCCCCCGATAAAGGGTTTTTAAAATTTCTACACGTTGTTGGGCACCAACTGAGATGTCTGCCACCTTGGCAGAAGGGTCCACAGCTAAGCCATAACGTTCAGAAAGAGCCTTGATTTCTTTGCTAGCTCCAGCGATATCTAGCACACCATTTTTAGTCAATTCACTTCCTAAAATGATGTTTTCAGCCACCGTGAAAGCCTCTACCAACATAAAGTGCTGGTGAACCATTCCGATTCCCAAGCTAGCTGCTTTAGATGGCGAGTCGAGGTTAACAACTTGACCGTTGACCGCGATTTCACCACTGGTTGGTTCAAGAAGCCCTGCTAACATGTTCATTAGCGTGGATTTTCCAGCCCCATTTTCTCCTAAAAGTGCATGAATTTCACCTTTTCGTAGGTGCAGGTTGATTTTGTCGTTGGCAACAAATTCACCAAACACCTTGGTAATATCACGCATCTCAATGACATTTTCGTGTGCCATGTGCTCTTCCTTTCAGAGTCTTATTTTATTTCAATAAAACTTGCTAGTTTGTCTAGTAGCAAGCTTTACTGAGACAAAATGACTTTGTCTCAACTCTTAAAAAAGCGGCCAAGGGCCGCTTCCTAAGAAATGACTTCCATCCATTATTTTTCAGGAACTTTTACGCTTCCATCAAGGATTTTAGCTTTAGCATCTTCAACAGCTTTTTTACCTTCTTCTGAAAGGTTTGTCACTGCCAAGTCAACCCCTTTATCTTTCAACGAGTAAACGATTACTTGACCGCCAGGGAATTCACCTTTTTCTGCTTTGTTAGCAATATCTTTTACAGTTGTACCAACTTGTTTCAAAGTAGATACAAGAACGAAGTTTGATTCTTTACCATCTTTAGAAGTGTACTTACCTTCTCCTACTTGGTCACGGTCAACACCGATAACCCAAACTTTTTCATTTTCAGGACGGCTTTCGTTGAGTGATTTTGCTTCTGCAAAGACACCAGCACCTGTTCCACCTGCTGCTTGATAAACAACGTCTGCACCAGCTGCGTATTGTGCTGCTGCAATTGTTTTACCTTTAGCAGCATCACCAAATGAACCTGCGTAGTCAACTTGTACTTTGATAGATGGATCTACTGACTCAACACCAGCTTTAAATCCAGCTGCAAAACGTGAGATAACTTCAGACTCAATACCACCTACAAAACCAACTTGTTTTGTTTTAGTTGTTTTAGCTGCTGCAACACCCGCAAGGTAAGCAGCTTCGTTATCAGCAAACGTTACGCTAGCAACATTCTTTTGATCTTTAATCACATCATCAATCAAGACATAGTTCAAATCAGAGTGGTCTTTTGCTGCTTCTTCAACCGCATTGTGAAGGGCAAAACCAACACCGAAGATTAGGTTGTAACTTCCAGCCGCTTGTTGCAAGTTGTTAGCATAGTCAGCTTCACTTGTTGATTGGAAGTAAGTGAAACCTTTATCTTTTGAAAGATTGTGTTCTTTACCCCAGTCTTGCAAACCTTCCCAAGCTGATTGGTTGAATGATTTATCATCAACACCACCAGTATCAGTGACGATAGCTGCCTTTGTCTTCACATCAGAAGATGAAGCTGCGTTACGAGAAGAGCGGTTACCACATGCAGCAAGTCCAACTGCTGCCACTGCAACTAGACCAAGGCCTAGCCATTGTTTCTTGTTCATTACTGAACCTCCTAAATAAGATGTGCAACGATGTTGCAAGTATGGATTGGTTGGCCACAAGGACCGTGCCACTCAGAGAGCGACTCAGACTAGTTTAAGTCTGTAAAAGAGTATGGAAGTAATTCCCCGACCGTCATCTCGACCGTCGATTTATCTTTTGCGACTAAGGTCACTTTTAGATCTTGTTCAAAAAATTCAGCCATCACTTGGCGACAAGCACCACACGGTGAAATTGGTTTTTCAGTCTGACCATAGACAATCAATTCTGAAAATTCTCTTTGGCCTTCAGAAACTGCTTTAAAAATCGCTGTACGTTCTCCACAGTTGGTCAAAGAATAACTAGCATTCTCGATATTGACACCTGTATAAATACTAGCATCTTTTGCCACTAGAACAGCACTGACCGGAAAGTGAGAATAGGGTACATAGGCTTTCTTGCTGGTTTCAATTGCTAGTTCAATCAACTCAGTAGTCGCCATCTGCCAATTCTCCTTTTAAAATGGCTACTCCAGCTGACGTTCCAATACGTGTCGCACCTGCTTCCACAAAGGCAAGAGCATCTACATAAGAACGAGCTCCACCAGCAGCCTTGACACCCATATCAGGTCCAACTGTTTCACGCATTAATGTAACATCTGCTACCGTCGCACCACCAGTTGAAAAGCCAGTAGATGTTTTAACAAAATCAGCTCCCGCTTTTTGAGCTAATTGACAAGCCACAACTTTTTCTTGGTCAGTCAGAAGGCAAGCTTCAATAATGACTTTCACTAACTTGTTACCACTTGCTTCCACTACTGCACGAATATCTGACTCTACCAGGGCCAAATCACCTGATTTAAGAGCCCCAACATTGATCACCATATCAATCTCGTCTGCACCATTTTGGATAGCTTCTTTGGTTTCAAAAGCTTTCACGGCTGAAGTTGTTGCTCCCAAAGGGAAACCTACTACTGTGCAGACCTTGACATCTGTGTCTTCAAGACCTTTTTTAGCATGTTCAACCCAGGTCGGATTAACGCAAACACTGGCAAAATCATACTCTCTAGCTTCAGACAACAAACAATCAATTTGATTTTCTGTTGCATCTTGTTTTAAAAGCGTATGATCGATATATTTATTTAATTTCATATTCGGATTCTCCTGCAGTTTATGAGATGATTTCTATAATTTCTCGTAAACTTTGCACCCTGTCATTTATTTTAACATATTTTTGAAAATCTGTAACTAGCTGAGGAGAAATTTTTCCATTTGTGTATACTTTTGCAACAATTTCTCCCTTTTGAACGGAGGCTCCAACCTTCTTTTCAAAAACAATTCCAGTTTCATAGTCCAAGGCATCAGATTTGACTGCACGGCCTGCCCCAAGTCTCATGGCATAAAGACCAAAGTCCATTGCTGGAAGAGCTGAGATAATACCTGTTTCCTGAGCAGGGATTTCCACCACATGGGCAACAGTGACAGGACGATAGAGGTCTTCCAAATCTCCACCTTGAGCTTTGACCATCTCCTCAAACTTAGCCAGTGCTTGGCCATTTTCAAGATGTTGGTGAACTTCTTCAACTGTCTTGTTTACATTTGCCAGACCAAGCATAATTTGAGCCAATTCACAGATGAAGTGGGTAATATCCTGACGACCTTGACCTTGTAAAATCTCCAGTGCTTCAAGGATCTCCAGACGATTTCCAATCGCTCGTCCCAAGGGCTGACTCATATCCGTAATCACTGCTACAGTCTTTCGACCAACTGCCTTACCAAGTTCCACCATGGTTTGAGCCAATTCACGCGCCTCATCAACAGTCTTCATGAAGGCACCCTCGCCAACAGTCACGTCTAGTAAAATAGCATCCGCCCCTGCCGCAATTTTCTTGCTCATCACCGAACTCGCAATCAAAGGAATCGTGTCGACAGTTGCGGTCACATCACGGAGGGCGTAGAGAAGCTTATCCGCTTTGACCAGCTGATCTGATTGCCCAATGACAGATACTCCAATATCTTGCACCTGTGCAATAAAATCCTCTTGACTGCGCTCAACTTGATAGCCCTTAATGGATTCCAATTTATCAATTGTTCCACCCGTATGGCCGAGCCCACGACCACTCATTTTTGCAACAGGCACACCAAAACTAGCAACAAGAGGAGCCAAAATCAAGGTCACCTTATCACCAACACCACCCGTAGAATGCTTGTCAACCTTAACCCCATCAATAGCAGATAAATCAAACTCTTGCCCTGTATGAACCATTCTCATGGTCAAATCAGATATTTCTCGAGTCGTCATTCCTTTGAAATAAACAGCCATAGCAAAGGCAGACATCTGATAATCAGGGACAGTTCCTGACACATAGCCTTCTACCAGCCATTCAATTTCACTCGAAGTCAGTTCTTGACCGTCTCGTTTTTTTTGGATTAAATCAACTGCTCTCATTCGTTCACACTTCTAAGGATATAATATCCCTTATCTTTTTTGACGATTTCACAATTGCCAAACACCTCTTCCATCTTGGACTTAGCACTTGGGGCCCCTTGTTTTTTCTGGATAACGATTGTTAAATCTCCACCAGTTTCCAAGAAATCTTTACTTTTCTCAATGATTTCATGAACCACTTGCTTGCCTGCACGGATAGGAGGATTGGAAATGACATGGTCAAAATGTCCTTCAACTTGTTCATAGATGTTGGACTGGAAAATCGTCGCTTCTATTTTATTTCGTTCAGCATTTTGTCGCGCCAAATCCAAGGCACGATTATTGATATCGACCATGGTCGACTGAACTCCATAAGCCTTAGCTAAAGACAAGCCCAAAGGTCCGTAACCACAGCCTACATCAAGAACAGTTTCTCCTTGGTTGACCTCAAGACACTTGAGCAAGAGTTGACTCCCAAAGTCAATCATTTTCTTGCTAAAAACACCCGCATCCGTCAAAAAGGTCATTTTTTCTCCCAACAAGTCCACTCTCAACTCATGAATGTCGTGAGCAGCGTCAGGATTCTCTGCATAATACATTTTACTCATGAAACTATTTTACCATAATTTGACTTAAATTGTAAATCGTTTACAAATTGATCATAAAACGAAAAAGACTGAAGAAAGCTAGTAAACAAGACTTTTTCTTCAATCTCTTTTAACTTTTATAACCGAATAACAAAGCACGTAGGACTAGATATCTCATAGTCTATAGTCTGGCACATTTTTATTTCTTTACCTTCAAATGCTTCATTACCAACAAAATTCCCAACAGGATGTTTAGATAAAAGCCCAACTGATATGTTTTTGTCAGGATTTCCAAACTTGTCCAAAGTCGGATTAAATCTTCTAGCGACATGCGGAAGAAATAACCCTCTGTAGCAATCCATAGAACTAAAAAGACATAACTTCCAGCAGCAAACCATTTCGTCCACCGTTTTTTTAGGAAGAAAGCAATCAAGAGCGAACAGATAAAGACAGCTGTTACAATGGCATGTTCCATCAAAAAAGTAAAACCGTAATAGGTTTCCACAAAACGTCTACCATTATCCGCATTCGCTCCTTTTAAAAAAGGTAGTGCAAAACTTAAAATAAAACAGAGTTCCAGTATATAACTTTTTAAGATTTTCATAGTACACCTCCTATAAATTGTGAATCCCAAAGCCCCCTTTATTGGCTTATAAGTCAGGAGAAAGTAGCTCCTACCTCATCAAGAAATTGGTCAACCCTATCTACTTCTATTATACGATATTGGTTTACTATCATCAAGAAACCGCTTTATTTTTTTAGCTTTTTATGGTATGATAAACAAAATATCTAGGGGAAAACAAATGACCAACGAATTTTTACATTTTGAAAAAATCAGCCGCCAGACTTGGCAATCGTTACATCGAAAGACAACACCTCCTTTGACAGAAGAGGAATTAGAATCCATCAAGAGTTTTAATGACCAGATTAGCTTGCAGGATGTTACCGATGTCTATCTCCCCCTAGCCCATCTCATCCAGATTTACAAGCGTACCAAGGATGATTTGGCCTTTTCAAAAGGGATTTTCCTTCAACGTGAAAGCAAATCCCAGCCTTTTATCATTGGGGTTTCTGGGAGTGTTGCCGTTGGAAAATCCACAACCAGTCGCCTACTTCAAATCTTACTGTCCCGTACGCTTACAGATGCTAGGGTTGAGTTGGTAACAACCGATGGCTTTCTCTATCCCAACCAGACCTTGATTGAGCAAGGGATTCTAAATCGTAAGGGATTTCCTGAAAGCTATGATATGGAAGCTCTTCTCAACTTCCTGGATCACATCAAAAATGGACAAGATGTAGATATTCCTGTCTATTCTCATGAAGTCTACGACATCGTACCTGAGGAAAAGCAGAGCGTCAAAGCTGCTGATTTTGTCATTGTTGAGGGAATAAATGTCTTTCAAAATCCACAAAATGAGCGTCTCTACATTACTGACTTCTTTGACTTTTCCATCTATGTTGATGCTGCAGTCGATGACATCGAGAGTTGGTATCTAGACCGTTTCTTGAAAATGCTGAGCCTAGCCCAAAACGACCCTGATAGCTACTATTATCGTTTTACACAAATGCCGATTGGGGAAGTGGAATCCTTTGCCCATCAGGTCTGGACCAGTATCAATCTCACAAATTTACAAAATTATATTGAACCGACCAGAAATCGTGCGGAAGTGATTCTTCATAAAACAAAGAACCATGAAATAGATGAAATTTACTTAAAAAAATAATTTTCCCTTGTCAAAACGTAAGTTTTCAGATATAATGGTATAGTTAGTAAATATGGAGGTAAGAACATTGGCAAACATTAAATCAGCTATCAAACGCGCTGAATTGAACGTTAAACAAAACGAAAAGAACTCAGCTCAAAAATCAGCTATGCGTACTGCTATCAAAGCATTCGAAGCAAACCCATCTGAAGAACTTTTCCGTGCTGCTAGCTCAGCTATCGATAAAGCAGAAACTAAAGGTTTGATTCACAAAAACAAAGCAAGCCGCGACAAAGCTCGTCTTTCAGCTAAACTTGCTAAATAAGAAACAGTCCATAGAGGCTGTTTTTTTGTCCCAAAATAGGAAAAGGTAGAAAATGAAAATCGCAATTATCGGATATTCTGGTGCTGGTAAGTCAACTCTAGCTGAAAAGCTGTCTCACTGCTACTCCATCCCAAAACTTCACATGGACACACTCCAATTTCAACCCGGTTGGCAAGACAGTGATCGTGAATGGATGTTGACCGAGATGGAAAATTTTCTCACAAAGCATGAAGCTTGGGTCATTGATGGGAATTATTCTTGGTGTTTCTATGAGGAAAGAATGCAGGATGCTGACCAAATCATCTTTCTCAATTTTTCTCGCTGGAATTGTCTGCTACGAGCCTTTAAACGATACCTCACATACCGAGGCAAGGTCAGAGAAAGTATGGCAGCTGGTTGTCAAGAACAATTTAATTGGGAGTTTATCAGATGGATTCTTTGGGACGGACGGAGCAAATCCGCTAAGGAACGCTACAAGTGGATTCAAAAAAACTATCCATATAAAGTGGTCATCCTCAGATCACAAAAAGAGATAGATCAATTTCTAGATAAGAAAAGGAAGTCCTCCAATTCATAAAGAAGGGCTTCCTTTTTAGATATAATTACTCTGCAATCAAGGTTTCTAATCCAACCTTCATCATATCAGTGAAGGTATTTTGACGTTCTTCTGCAGTTGTGTCTTCGTCTGGATTAACCAAGCTATCAGAGATTGTCATAATAGCTAGCGCGTCAACATGGTGTTGGGCTGCCAGATAGTAAAGGGCTGCTGCTTCCATTTCCACAGCCTTGACTCCCCATTTACCAAGTTCGATGTTCTTTTCAAAGTAGTTTGAATAAAAGACATCAGAAGACAAAACGTTCCCAACGTGGGTTGTCATACCAAGTCCTTTGGCGATATGGTAGGCCTTATCTAGCAAATCAAAGCTAGCGATTTGTGGGAAATCGTACTGTGGCCAGTCATTACGGACAATGTTTGAGTTGGTTGCAGTTGCCTGCGCCAAAACTAATTCACGAACGTGGACATCTTCATTCAATGAACCTGCTGTTCCCACACGGATCAATTTTTTCACACCGTAGTCAACAATCAACTCACGCGCATAAATCGAAATGGATGGCATCCCCATCCCAGTTCCCATGACAGATACACGGTGGCCCTTGTAAATACCAGTGTAACCAAACATGTTACGCACTTCGTTAAAACAAACAGCATCTTCAAGGAAATTTTCCGCAATAAATTTAGCACGAAGAGGATCTCCAGGAAGAAGAATTTTATCAGCAATTTCACCCTGCTGAGCAGCAATATGGATAGACATAATATAAGATACCAAACCCGTCAAAAAGCAAAGGGAAAATAGGAGTTGGGTGCAGTGAGCGATGCTCGCTAGGCCAACTATCTTTTTCCCACTGCTTTTAGGGTGGGTTCAATTCCTTTCTTTCTTAATTTTGATGATATTGAGAAGATTAGAGCGGCTTTTATTCAAATCCGAACTCCCTTCTCTTCTGAGTTTTTAGAAAAGTTTTCCGCTCGTGTTCAAATCAAAACACACGCTCTACCTTTCTTTATTTTATATTTTATATTGAGAAAGATACCAAACCCGTCAAAAAGCAAAGGGAAAATAGGAGTTGGGTGCAGTGAGCGATGCTCGCTAGACCAACTATCTTTTTCCCACTGCTTTTAGGGTGGGTTCAATTCCTTTCTTTCTTAATTTTGATGATATTGAGAAGATTAGACCGGTTTCAATTCAAATCCGAACTCCCCTTCTCTTCTGAGTTTTTAGAAAAGTTTTCCGCTCGTGTTCAAATTAGAACATCTCGCTCTACCTTTCTTTTTTGATTTTTATATTTCATGGCTAGGAAAAATCGGATTCAATCATGACTCCGATAAGCCTACTTCTTTTTTATTTCAAACAGTTATTGATAAATTGACAATAGTTTTTAATCTTTTAAGTTAAATCCATAACTAGAAGAAATGGGCATTTCCTACCCAATTACTTTATTATTTGACTTCTGACACAGTATGCTAGCACAAGGAAAGTGGTCTAATATTTTTGCAAATTCATAGGCTAAAACAGCTGTTACTAAGAGATACGGAAGAGAATCTATACCTAGCCCAGTGAAACCTATAACTAATCCGGTTGCAGAAATGGGTGCCCTCAAGGTCACAGATAAAAAGCAAACAGATCCCAAAAGTAAAATGCTTGGCTGGCTATCCACACCTAGAATTATGCCCAAGAGAGCAGCTCCAGCCATCCCCAAGGCAAAAGATGGTGTAAGGGTACCACCATAGGCCCCTGCCCACAGAATAATAAGAACAACTAATGCTTTTAATATAAACAAAAGGAGTACTGTTTTGCCATTGCTACCATTCAATACTTCCTGAGCCATCATACGTCCATTTCCAAGTAGATGTGGAAAATAACTTGCTAATCCAATAAGAAAAAGAAAAGCTGTAGGCAATGTGAGAAGTACTCGTTTATCTTTTATTCTGTTTGAAGACGCTGCCTTACTTAAGCGACCAAAAAGCCAAGCTGGTGGGGTTAAGAAAAGAAGTAATAAGGGAATAATCCATATTTCCTTTAATGACCATGTGATCGATGGAATCTGGTAGAGAGCCTGATCTGAAATAACCAAGCCTGCTATATAGGTTGAGACATAAGTAGTCAAACCGACTAAGACAAATCGTTTAATAGATAGAGCAATTCCTAGGGTTTCAAAAACAAAGAAGACACTTGTTAATGGAACCTGGTAGACAGCTGCTAAACCAGCACCAGCACCACAAGCAAGGAGAAAGATTTGATCCTTCTTAGAGAGAAAACATATTTTTCCAATTGGCCCTGCAAATAGAGTTCCAATCTCTCGTGGCGCAGCTTCTTTGCCAATAGGGGCTCCCCCTCCAACTGCAATGATCTGCCAAATTGAATGAAATAGCTGTCTTAAAAAATGAAGCTTGTATTGTGAAGTCTCATCCTTCATCTGAGCTTTGATGGAATAAATCTTCGACCTTTTTTGCAAGAAGTACCAGACCAAGGATGAACCAAGACCCACAATTATTAAACTTAGTCCTATCCGTGAGGAGGAAACTCCATCTGTCAAAAATCCACTATGATGCTCTGACTGACCAAAAGCTAGCTCCTCCACCATCTCTAAAAGATAATGGAGAACTATACCAGATAAACCCGAAACTATTCCTTGTAGAATTACTGCTAGGAAAAATCTAAAATTATAAGGGATTTTTCGAAAAATACTCCTCAATTCTATTAACATGATTACAATTCAGCAAGAATAGCTTTAAGCAAGCCTTTGAAGTCGCCTTTAACACGTTCAGTAACTTCTACAACTTCTTCGTGGTTGAGTTCTTCTTGGAAACCAGCAGCATGGTTAGTAATACATGAAATACCGAGAACTTTCAAACCTGAGTGAGCTGCAACAATAACTTCAGGAACTGTAGACATACCAACTGCATCTGCTCCCAATGTCTTATAGGCACGAATTTCTGCTGGGGTTTCATAAGTCGGACCTGTTACACCAATATAGACACCTTCATCAAGCTTGATACCAAGTTTCTTAGCCACTTCATGTGCAGTAGCACGGTATTCTGGTGTGTAGGCTTTAGACATATCTGGGAAACGTGGACCAAAATCATCCAAGTTTTCACCCATCAATGGGTTTTGCCCCGTCATATTGATATGGTCTGAGATAGCCATCAAGGTACCAGGACCAAATCCAATACCTCCAGCTGCATTGGTTACAATGACACCTTCGCATCCGAGAACTTTCATCACACGTACTGGGAAAGTCACGACTTTAAGAGGATTTCCCTCGTAGAAATGGAAACGACCTTGAAGAGCCAAGACTTTTCGACCTGCAAGGTCACCATATACCAATTTACCAGCGTGACCGACTACTGTCGAACGGCCCCAGTTCGGAATATCTGTATAGTCTACTACAACTGGATTTTCGATTTCTTCTGCCAGTTCTCCCAGACCTGATCCAAGGATTAGACCAAACTCAGGTGCTTGGATTCCCTTGTCTTTCAGGAAAGCAGCTGTTTCTTGGATCTTATCTAAAAATGTCATTGTGTTCTCCTTTATTATTTTTTAGCATTTGACCGATTTTGTCAAAAGTTTTGGCATTACGAATGGTGATGTTGCGATAAAAAGGCATCTTGAGCAAGTACTTATGATAGGCAGTTGCATAGAAGGATTCTTCAGAGAATTTCCCCCAGAAAATCCCAAGTCTTCCAAAATGAACGACTTCATCTTCCAGTTCCAAACTTTCAACTGTCTCAATGACTTGAGCCACATCCAAGCCCTCCGTGTAAAAGAGGACATCCTTTCGTGCCAAATCTTTGGTCCACCAATCTGGCAGATTCTCCAGCTCTGCTTCATAGTCTTCCTGACTCAGCAAAGAAAAGCTCTGAATAAATGGATAATGAACTGCAAAGAAAGCCTCTAACTTTTCAACCAATCGGGCTTTGGGAGCTGTCGAAGTAAAGAAAATGTTGCCACTGTTGATGTAGGTCTCAACCTTTTCCAGTCCCAACTCTGTCAGTTCTTGCCGAAGCTCCGCCATGACAACTTTATTTTTCCCACCTACATTAATGCCCCGAACAAGTAAAGCATATCGCGTCATCTTATACCAATTTATCTAAGAAACTTTCCCCAATCATGGCAGTTTCAACACCAAAGTTATCCGCAACTGTCGCTGAGATATCTGCAAAATGTCCGATAGGAATGACACCATTTCCTTTAAAGGCAGGGCTGTAGGCCAATAATGGAATATATTCACGAGTGTGGTCTGTTCCTGCATACGTTGGGTCATTTCCATGGTCCGCAGTAATCAAGAGAAGGTCGTTCTCTCTCATGGCTGCGATAATTTCAGGCAAGCGCTCATCAAACTCATGCAAACAATCACGGTAACCGTGAGCATTGCGGCGGTGGCCGTAAAGGGCATCAAAGTCCACCAAGTTTGTGAATGAGAATCCTTTTTCAAACTCAGCAAGGCCCATGGTCTTCAATAGTGTATCAATTCCGTGGCTGTTTGACTTGTTGTGGCCCATGTCATGGTTGATACCAGCACCGTTAAAGATATCATTGATTTTACCAACAGCATAAGTATCGATACCTGCTTCATTGAGTTTATCCAAAACAGTTGGTGCAAATGGGGATACGGCCAAGTCACGACGATTTGCCGTACGAGTGAAGTTACCTGGCTCACCAACATATGGACGGGCAATGATGCGACCTAGAAGGGCAGGGCGCTCAAGGGTAATCGAACGAGCGTATTCACAGATACGGTACAATTCATCCAAAGGAATAATGTCTTCGTGGGCAGCAATTTGCAAGACTGGGTCAGCTGAAGTATAGATAATCAACTCCCCAGTTTCCATTTGACGTGGTCCAAAATCATCGATAACAGCCGTTCCTGAGTAAGGTTTGTTGGCTTCACGAATAACCTTGCGCCCTGAGAATTCTTCAATTTTTGTCAAGATTTCTTCTGGGAATCCATTCCAGAAAGTATCGAAAGGTTCTGTAATGTTAAGGCCCATGATTTCCCAGTGTCCAGTCATGGTATCCTTACCAAGAGATACTTCTTCCAATTTTGTTGCATATCCTGTTGGATTGCTTTCAGCTGGAACAGTCTTAAGAGGAGTTTCTCGAGGAATATTTCCAAGACCAATTTTAGCCATGTTTGGGACATTCAAACCAACTGCTTTTGAAATGTGTCCTAATGTGTCAGAAGCTCCATCTGGAACTCCTGCATTGACAAAGTTATTAGCATCTGGTGCAGCACCGATTCCTACAGAATCTAATACCACCAAGTGAATACGATTAAATTTTGACATAATGTGTCTCCTTATTATGTTGATTAGTTTGCTTTTGTTGAAGTTAAAATCTGAACCCCATTTCGTCCAGCTACGATGACCTTATCCACCATTTGGTTGAATAAGCCGTGCTCTACAACACCAACGATATGATCCAATTCTTGTCCGAAAGTAATTGGATCTTCAATGACATCCAAGGCAAGGTCAATGATAAAATTCTGCATATCCGTCACCAAACGGTGGCCGTCTTTTTCACGGAAACTTGGTTTGTAGCCAGCTCGCTCAAAACGACGAAAAACCTGCTCTGCGCCATACTGAACCACTTCTACTGGCAATTTAAAAGCACCCAGTTTCTCGACTAGCTTGCTTTCATCCACTACCCAAATATATTCTTTTGAGGGCGTTGCCACAACCTTCTCCATGAGAAGGGCTCCCCCACCGCCTTTGATTCCATTAAACTGACTATCCACTTCATCCGCCCCGTCGACTGTCACATCGACAACATCTACTTGGTCAATAGACTTGAGCGGGATATTAAGACCTTCAGCCTGTTTACTAGTCACACTAGAAGTCGTTACAGCTGTAATCTGTAACCCTTCTTCCTTAATCCGACGACCAATTTCTTCTACGAAATAATAGGCAGTAGAACCCGTTCCAAGTCCGACTACCATGCCATCCTTGACAAACTCAGCAGCCTTGATACCTGCCATTTTCTTCAGATTTTCCACTCAAACACCTCCATTAAAGAGCTATTTCTATTATAACATGTATCCGTTTTTATTTCATGGATACACTAGAAAAGCCCGAACATTTTTATTTTTATGTCCACCTTGTTTTGGTAGTTAGAATCTTAGTTATGAGAACTTGTAGATAAAAACAGGTCCTATCCAAAAGCAGCAACAGTTGATTTTTTATCATAAAGATGATTAAATAGTTAAGTACAGAAAAGGAGAAATAAGATGAACCCATTAGATTTGTTTAATCAAGTAAAAGAGTTAATCGAAACAAAAGATTTCGAAGCTGCAAAAACATTTGTTGCAGAAAATCAAGACCAACTTGGAGAATACTTCTCTCAAGCTCAGCAGTTGATTTCTGGTTCTGAAGGTCTAGATGGCCTCGTTGGAAAGATTAAAGGATTTTTCTAAAAGATATAAAGGCGCCTGAAACGATCAGGTGCCTTTTTGAGATATTTTTTTCATTATTTTGGGAAGATGACTACTGATTTCCGTCGGCAAGACCACATAATGTTCTTGAGCTAGTTCTTGGGCTAGGGCTGAATGAAGATGGGTTGCTACTGCCACACGTTCGTAGAGACTGGCCTGTCGAAATTGGCCTGCAAATCCTGCAATCATTCCAGCCAGTGTATCACCCATACCACCAATCGCCTGATAGGGACCGCCAACCTGTAACTGGTAATAATCAGACTGGCCAACTTGCCAAATACGAGTAACTGGACCTTTCTCTACCAAAATTGTTCCTTGAGGGAAGGAAGTTAGGGCACTAGCCGTTGCATCTTCGTTTTGCTTTTCAATAGCAATACCAGACAGCTTTTCCCATTCTTTTTGGTGGGGAGTTAGGATAAGCTGGTTAGATGGAAATGACAAACTTGTCCTAGCAAGAATGGTTAAGGCCCCTCCATCTACAATCAAAATCTGAGTCTTTTTTAAGCTAGTAAAGACCTGTTTTACTAGATTTTCTCCAAAAGTATCGTCTCGTAAACCAGGCCCCAGCAAGACAACTTCTGCCTTCTCCAATTGCTCTTTTAATAATTGCTGGTCTTGAAGAGAAAAGGCCATAGCCTCAGGTAAATGGCTGTGCAAAGCTGGGATATTTTCCCTATCTGTTCCAACGGTCACCAAACCAGCTCCACTTTTAACAGCTGCCAAAGCAGCCATAATGATAGCACCACCATAAGGATACGTCCCACCAAGCAACAGCAGACGGCCATAGTCTCCTTTATGACTGGTACGAGAACGTTCAATAATGACTTTTTCTAATAATGCTTGCTCAATCACTCTCATCGTTTTTCCTCTCGCATTTATTATACAACAAAAAGGAGGCGCATACCTCCTTTTATAAACTTATTTCTAAAATTTAATATTCATTTCTGCCATTTTAGATATAGCTATAGAAAATACACTTTCCTCAGAAAATTTTTCTCTTATTTTCTATCCAATGTCCGGAGTGCTGCTTGATAAGTTTGCTCCATCAGCATGGTAATGGTCATAGGACCGACACCTCCAGGGACTGGCGTGATATGGCTAGCAAGTGGGGCAACTGCCTCATAATCAACATCCCCACAGAGCTTACCATTTTCATCGCGGTTCATCCCAACGTCAATGACAACAGCACCTGGTTTGACAAAGTCAGGAGTCACAAACTTGGCACGACCGATTGCGACCACAAGAATATCCGCTTTTGCAGCAACCTTAGCGAGATTATGGGTGCGTGAGTGAGTCAAGGTCACTGTTGCATTCTTGGCCAAAAGAAGCTGGGCCATGGGTTTTCCAACGATATTGGAACGACCGATAACAACGGCATTTTTACCTTCTAAATCAATTCCATACTCATGAAACATCTCCATAATTCCTGCAGGTGTCGATGGAATCATAACTGGATGGCCAGACCAAAGACGTCCCATGTTTAGAGGATGGAAACCATCCACATCCTTTTCTGGGTCAATGGCTAATAAAACTGCCTCTTCATCGATATGTTTTGGTAATGGCAACTGGACCAAAATCCCATGCCAAGCTGAATCCTGATTGTATTTGGCAATCAAGTCTAACAACTCCTCTTGAGTAATGGTCTCTGGAACTCGCACTACTTCGCTACGGAAACCAGCCGCAAGAGCAGAACGTTCCTTGTTACGAACATAGACTTGGCTTGCAGGATTATCTCCCACCAAAATCACTACCAAACCAGGTACTAGACCTGTTTCTTCCTTTAATTTTGCAGTCTTTTCAGCCAACAGCCCCTGCAATTTGGCCGCTAAAGCCTTCCCATCAATAATCTGTGTCATATCACTTCTCTTTTCTTTCAAATATCTTCCATTATACCAAAAACTGCTAGTCCCCTCTAACACTTCTTTCTTAGGCAACCCTATAGTTTCAAACTATAAGAAAAAGCTCGGTTCGAGCTTTTCATTAATCTATATTTTATATGTAAAGTTGGCTACAAATAGCTAAACAAAGCTAACTTATAAAACCTTACTCAAGAAGTCTTTAGTCCGTTGTTCTTGAGTTTGTTCAAAAATCTGTTCAGGTGTTCCGTCTTCAACAACCACACCGTCTGCCATAAAGATGACACGGTCTGCCACCTCACGAGCAAATCCCATCTCATGTGTTACGATAACCATGGTCATTCCTGACTTGGCTAGGTCTTGCATAACAGCCAACACTTCACCTACCATTTCAGGGTCCAGGGCTGAAGTTGGCTCGTCAAAGAGCAAAACATCTGGTTCCATAGCTAAGCCACGCGCAATAGCAATCCGCTGTTGCTGGCCACCTGACAAACTCTGTGGATAAGCAGTTGCCTTATCTGGTAAGCCAACTTTTTCCAAAAGCTCCTTAGCTCTCTTCTCTGCAACTTCCTTACTTTCACCTTTGGTCTTGATAGGAGACAAGGTAATATTTTCCATCACAGTCATATTAGGAAAGAGATTAAATTGTTGGAAAACCATGCCCATCTTCTCACGCATGGCAAACAGGTCATTCTTCTTGTCCGTAATATCAACTCCCTCAAAGATAACCTTCCCTTTTGTTGCTTCTTCCAACAAATTCATAGAACGAAGCAAGGTAGATTTTCCGCTTCCTGAAGGACCAATGATAACGACAACTTCTCCTCTTTTAATCTCGAGGTTGATGCCCTTCAATACTTCATTCTTTCCAAAAGATTTATGTAAATTTTCAATTTTTATCAAGGTCTCTGTCATTATTTTTTATCTCCTTGTTCCATTCGTTTTTCAAAAGCTTTCAAGGCTACTGTCAAAATAGAGGTCATAATCAAGTAGTAAAAGGCTGCAAATAAAAGTGGTGTTAAAGGTAGATAGGTTGTTGTAGAAACTGTTGTAGCTCCATTCCACAACTCCATAACACCGATAGCTGATAAGAGGGAACTATCCTTGATAATAGTGATAAATTCGTTCCCCAATGCTGGCAAAATATTTTTGATAGCTTGTGGCAAAATCACATAGCGCATCGCATTTTTAGGACGAATCCCTAAAGAATAGGCCGCCTCTAACTGCCCCTTAGGAACCGCATTAATCCCAGCCCGAACAGTCTCAGAAACATAAGCACCACTGTTCATAGAAATAATCAAAATCCCTGGAATCAGACGAGAAAGGTCAACACCTAAAATCCCAACCTGAATAGTCGGAGCATTGATATGCATAAGAGCAAAGGCAATCATAATCTGAACCATCATTGGCGTCCCGCGGAAAATCCAAACGTACAAGTTGGCTAGCCAAACAAGCGGTTTAAACTTTGAACGTTGCCCAAAAGCCAAGACAACACCCAAAATAGTTCCCAAAAAGACAACACAGATAGAAATGAGAACCGTCACAACAGCCCCATAGTTAAAATAAGGTAAATACTTAGGTAAAAAAGAAAAATTCATAGTCACACTGCTTTCTAAAATAGAATACTGTATGATTATAACATCAATTGAATTAAAATTCAAATCTTTTGTCTAATTTATTCAAAAAAACTTTAAGCTAGTAGAATTAGCGAGAAATCTTAGTTTTTTCTAGGCAAGTTGGCCTCCTTTATGGTAAAATAGTAACGATAAGAAATGAAGGAGAATCAAAATGGAATCACATTTGGTTAGAATCATCAACCGCCTTGAAGCAATGGCAAAAGACGGCGGAAATTTAAAACGTAATTTTGAACGCGAAGGAGTTGTTGTTGCAGAAGTTGCATACAGTCACGACGAAGAAAACGGCTCAATCTTTACCCTTCGTGATGTCGAAGCTCGCGAAACTTATACGTTTGATAGCATTGACTTGATTGCAATGGAAATTTACGAACTTCTTTACTAATACAAAACAAGCTGGGATTACACCCTGCATGTCTAACCAAAATCCTTTTTGTCTCACAAATAGGATTTTTTTATAGTCCAAATCCACAAAGTTCTTCATTGTAACAACTTCTCAAAGCTGCAATCTTTTTACTTGCTTTACACCCCAATCCTGTTATAATGAGAGTATAGAAATTTGACTATTTTTGACCATTAAACAGGTCAGGCTAAATAAAGAAATGAGGTAGATGTATGCTTTGTCAAAACTGTAAAATCAATGACTCAACGATTCATCTTTATACCAATCTCAATGGAAAGCAAAAACAAATTGACCTCTGTCAAAACTGCTATAAGATTATCAAGACAGATCCTAACAATAGCCTCTTTAAAGGTATTACGGATCTGAACAATCGTGACTTTGATCCCTTTGGTGATTTCTTCAATGACCTAAACAATTTCAGGCCTTCTAACAATACTCCTCCGACTCCCCCAACCCAATCAGGTGGAGGTTACGGTGGAAATGGCGGTTATGGTTCCCAAAATCGTGGACCTGCTCAAACTCCTCCACCAAGCCAAGAAAAAGGCCTACTGGAAGAATTTGGTATCAACGTAACTGAAATTGCCCGTCGTGGAGATATTGACCCCGTTATTGGGCGCGACGATGAGATTATCCGTGTCATAGAAATTCTCAATCGCAGAACCAAGAATAATCCTGTTCTTATCGGTGAACCAGGTGTCGGAAAAACTGCCGTTGTCGAAGGTCTAGCTCAGAAAATAGTTGATGGAGATGTTCCCCATAAACTACAAGGAAAACAAGTCATCCGTCTGGATGTGGTTAGCTTAGTTCAAGGAACGGGTATCCGTGGACAATTTGAAGAACGCATGCAAAAACTCATGGAAGAAATTCGCAAACGTGAGGACATCATCCTCTTTATCGATGAAATCCATGAAATTGTCGGTGCTGGTTCTGCGGGCGATGGCAATATGGATGCAGGAAATATCCTCAAGCCCGCCCTTGCTCGTGGAGAGCTGCAATTGGTCGGTGCTACTACCCTCAATGAATACCGTATCATTGAAAAAGATGCAGCCCTAGAGCGTCGTATGCAACCTGTTAAAGTGGATGAACCAACAGTGGAGGAAACAATTACTATCCTCAAAGGCATTCAAAAGAAATACGAAGACTACCACCACGTTCAGTATACCGATGCTGCAATTGAAGCAGCTGCAACTCTGTCCAATCGCTACATCCAAGATCGCTTCTTGCCTGACAAGGCCATTGACCTCCTAGATGAAGCTGGTTCTAAGATGAACTTGACCTTGAATTTTGTGGATCCTAAAGTAATCGATCAGCGCTTGATTGAGGCTGAAAATCTTAAATCTCAAGCTACACGAGAAGAAGATTTTGAGAAGGCCGCCTACTTCCGTGACCAGATTGCCAAGTATAAGGAAATGCAAAAGAAAAAGGTCACAGACCAAGATACTCCTATCATTAGTGAGAAAACCATTGAGCACATTATCGAGCAGAAAACCAATATTCCTGTTGGTGATTTAAAAGAGAAAGAACAATCTCAACTCATCCATCTAGCCGAAGACCTCAAGTCTCATGTTATTGGACAAGATGATGCTGTCGATAAGATTGCCAAGGCTATTCGCCGTAATCGTGTCGGTCTCGGTACCCCTAACCGCCCAATCGGAAGTTTCCTTTTCGTTGGGCCAACTGGAGTCGGTAAGACAGAACTTTCCAAACAATTAGCTATCGAACTCTTTGGTTCTGCTGACAGCATGATTCGCTTTGATATGAGTGAATATATGGAAAAACACAGTGTGGCGAAATTAGTCGGTGCCCCTCCAGGTTATGTCGGCTATGACGAGGCTGGGCAATTAACTGAAAAAGTCCGCCGCAATCCCTACTCTCTTATTCTCTTGGATGAAGTAGAGAAAGCCCATCCAGATGTCATGCATATGTTCCTCCAGGTCTTGGACGATGGTCGTTTAACAGATGGACAAGGACGTACCGTTAGCTTCAAGGACGCCATCATCATCATGACTTCAAATGCAGGTACAGGTAAGGCAGAAGCTAGCGTTGGATTTGGTGCTGCTAGAGAAGGACGTACCAACTCTGTTCTTGGTGAACTCGGTAACTTCTTTAGCCCAGAGTTTATGAACCGTTTTGATGGTATTATCGAATTTAAGGCTCTCAGCAAAGATAACCTCCTTCAGATTGTCGAGCTTATGCTTGCAGATGTTAACAAACGTCTTTCTAGCAACAACATTCATTTGGATGTAACCGACAAGGTCAAGGAAAAATTGGTTGACCTTGGTTATGATCCAAAAATGGGAGCACGCCCACTTCGTCGTACTATTCAAGACTATATTGAGGACGCAATCACTGACTACTACCTTGAAAATCCAAGCGAAAAAGACCTCAAGGCAGTGATGACCAGCAAGGGTAACATTCAAATCAAATCTGCCAAAAAAGCTGAAGTAAAGACTTCTGAAAAAGAAGTATAAATCCTATAGAAAAGGAGTAGAAAATGAAAATTTTCTGCTCCTTTTTACTAAAATAACTATAAATTCTTGACAGCTAGGCCTTTGTCCATTAAGATAATAATAAAGATAATAGATAATGAGGAAAATGCAATGGCAAACCCAACTTTCGGAGAAAAAAAAGCGAATACAGACTATGTTTCACGCTATGGCGTATATGCAGTTATACCTGATGCTGAACAAAAACAAATTGTTCTTGTTCAAGCACCCAATGGCGCTTGGTTCCTACCAGGTGGCGAAATTGAAGCTGGTGAGAACCATCAGGAAGCCCTAAAACGTGAATTGATTGAAGAGCTTGGCTTCACAGCTGAAATTGGTGCCTATTACGGACAAGCTGACGAATATTTCTACTCTCGTCATCGTGACACCTACTACTACAATCCTGCCTACCTCTATGAAGCAACTTCTTTCAAAGAAGTGCAAAAGCCACTAGAAGACTTTAATCATATTGCCTGGTTCCCTATTGATGAAGCTATTGAAAATCTCAAACGTGGTAGCCATAAATGGGCAATCCAATCATGGAAAAAACAGCATAAGATTGACTAAATCCAGCCACTTTATTCAAAAAGTGCTATAATAGAATTAGAAAATCGGAGGAAATGTTATGAAGCTAATCAATACGACAAACTCACACTCGCAACTTGTTAAAAGCCAGCTAGAAAGTACAGACGCAACCCTTGTTGAGGTCTATTCTGCAGGGAATACCGATGTTATTTTTACCCAAGCTCCGCTTCACTATGAAATCCTCATCTCAAACAAACACCGCGCTATTCGAGAACCTGAAATCGAAGCTATTCAAGAATTTTTCTTGAAACGTAAAATTGATAAGGACTCTATTGATGAGGCCAATATCAAAACCCTCTATTCAGAAAAATTAATTGGAATTTCGATTCCAACCAAATAAAATCTTGGAGAGATTAGAAAGTGCTTTGAACCTTATGGAACAAAATTAGGTTTATTTAGCTTTTTAAATCATCTCCAATTTTTTATCTATAAAATCTTGTCATACAAGATTTTGTAGATAATTAAGGAGACAAACATGGGAGACATCATATATAGAGAGGCAAGAATTGAAGAAAGCGAAAAAATTGGAAAATTATTAGCCAATTCCTTTCTTGACTATCCCTTTTTAACGATTATAACTGATGATTTGAAGAAACCTGACTCCTATCCTGCTTTTGTAGAAACGTTGCAAATTCTGCTTACTAGAGTCTATATTAAGAAGGGAAACTGTTTAATTGCGGAACAGGATGGAGACTTACTTGCAGTCGCCCTTTTGCAACAAAAAGATTTCTGTATACTATCCTATCTACGAAATGGAGGAACAAACATTTTTCGCTACATTCGACCACAAAATCTCCTTAAATACTTTGACTTTGTAAAACGTTCCAAAAAGCATTTAGAAAAATCTGGAGAGTTTGATTGGTATTTGATGGCCTTAGCTGTCAATATAGAAAGTAAGGGGCAGGGAATAGGCAGTACTTTTCTGACACAAGGGATTGAACCTTATGTCAAATCAAAAGGCTGTAAACACTTGGGACTCATAACTAGTACAGCTAGAAATGTCTCATTCTACGAAAAAAACGATTATGTATTACTGGACTTTATGGATCTAGAATACGGATCAAAATCAATTGGTAACTGGGCATTTTTAAAAACAATAAATAAATAAAAAAGATTTGGTGCTGCTTACCACAGAACCAAATCTTTTTTATTATGTTAGAAACGAATCGTCTCACGTGTTTTTTCGTATGAAGTGACAAAACGGTTGGTTACACCTGGTTCTGCAACTTCCAAAGCTTGCGAAATCTTATCAAATGAAGCATGATAATCAAATTCTTTTTCAAAAATTTCTAATGATTCATTAAAGGCTTCTTGAATTCGTTCATCAAATGAGCGGTAACGGTTCGAATACTGTAGCAATTGTTCTGTCAACGTTGCATATTGAACAATATTATAGGTTTCTTCTTCAAGTGCTTCTATATCATTTGTTGCAATTTCAAGCATCCGGTTCACAGCTTCTATATTGACCCGAGCTTCTTCTAGTTCAGCCATCAACTCTTCAGTATGGTTACTTGCTGTAAAGAACAACTGTAAGAAATTCTGAGGAATACCTGGAAGATTGCGTTTTTCCATATATCTCTTAATTGTGTGAAGACGATTAACATAAACATTTGCCTTCTGGCGAGCATTGATATCATCTTTTTCAATCTGAGCAAGACGTTGACTAACCTCAACTTGTTCATCTTCAATTTCCTTCAAAGTAGCTTGTAAGTTTTCCAAACGTTCTTCAAGGAATGAATAAGGTTCAGAATGTTCCTCTTGTTCAGAAGTTAGTTCCAATACAGATTCTTCTAAAGATTCTAACTCAGCTTGTAATCTATGAACATGACTAACATCCGTTTCAGATAGTAGGTAATTGTTACTCAATCGTTGAATATCTTCCACTAAAACAGTATTACTATCTTTCATGTGTTTCAAATATGTAGGAAGAGTTGCAACTAAGCCTTCTACTACTTTTTGAGCAGCGATTTCTCGTGTAAAGATATCATAGAGTGAATTGATTTCTTCTTGAACTTGAGTATTTTCATACTCAGCATTATCCAACTCTAATTGTGCAATATTTTCGTGGTTTTTCTTCAAAGATTCATAAAGCAATTGGAAGCGAGATTCAATATCCGTTTCAGCAAAATGATAGTTAGCATCTAAAAGCTTACGGTAACCATCCTCCAAATCTTCCAATTGATCAGGTAGCTCTTTAGATAATGTTTTTACAATCGCTGGCAGGCGGTCAACAATGTGACTCAAAGCCAAGATATGATTTTCAGCATTATCCAAAATCACAGCAGCTTCTACTGGGTCACCTGAGGTATTCAAAGTAACAAATTGAGAAAACTCTGATTGGATATTTTCCAATTGTTTTTCGATTTCAGACAAACCTTGGCCATATTCTTCAGAATGATCAGCAACTCGGTGTTGCAACTCTTCAAACAAGTCCAAAGTATGAAGAACACGTCCACTATTTTTAGACTCTTGTTTCTCCAAATCTGCCAAGGCATTGCGAATTGCCGCAATATCTTCTTCAATCAAGGTAATTTGGCTCTCGATTTGGTCAATTTGATGACTAGCCTTGAAAAAACGGAATGAATTGTTATAGCCTTCTGCCTCAAAAAGATTATTTTCGATATCGGCAAAAGAGTTAAGAGATAGGTCAACCCATTTTTGGTTCCATTCACGGAAAGTCACTTGACTTTGTCCAATCAAGTGCATATTTTTAACAGCTTCAACTTCATCATTAACTGGAAGATTGTACAGCTCTTCTTTTTTCTCTTCTAAAATTGCTAATTTACTTTCATTGCGTTTCCGTACATAAATTGCTATAGCATATGAAATCAGCAATATAATTGCAATTGCAATTATAAGATATACTACTAGACTACCAGACATATTAAACTCCTTTTTAACTTGAAACAATCGTAATGATTATATCATATTTTTTAGACCAAGGGAACTACTTCTCCCGATTTTTTAGACATCAAGTGTACTATAGACGGCATTTTCTTCGATAAATTCACGACGAGGCTCTACTCGATCCCCCATCAACATATCAAAGATTTTATCTGCTTCAGCCGCATCATCCACAGAAACTCTAGCCATCAAACGATGCTCAGGATCCATGGTTGTTTCCCATAACTGATGATCGTCCATTTCACCTAGCCCCTTATAACGCTGAATGGTCGGTTTAGTACGACCTTCACTATAACGGGCTAAGGCTTCTTGGAGTTTGATTTCTTGGTCTGCTCCTGGCTGGATATATTCTTTAATCTCACTTCCAACCTTGACACCATAGATTGGAGGTTGGGCGATATAAACATAACCAGCTTCTAGAATTGGTTTCATATAACGATAAATCAAGGTTAAAAGAAGGGTACGAATGTGGGCTCCATCGACATCGGCATCGGTCATCAAAACAAGTTTTTGGTAACGGGCTTTTGAAACATCAAATTCCGCACCAAATCCTGTTCCCATGGCTGTGAAAAGACTACGAATTTCTTCGTTAGCTAGAATCTTATCCATACTTGCCTTTTCAACGTTCAAAATCTTACCTCGAATCGGAAGGATTGCCTGAAATTCACGGTTACGACCAGATTTTGCTGATCCACCAGCTGAGTCTCCTTCGACGATGAAGAGTTCTGTTTCCGCAGGATTGTTAGAAGAACAGTCTGCTAGTTTTCCTGGAAGGTTGGAAATTTCCAAACCAGATTTTTTACGAGTGACTTCACGCGCACGCTTGGCAGCAACACGAGCTTTGGCGGCCAAAATTCCTTTTTCCACAATTCTCTTGGCAATCTGTGGATTTTCCATGAGGAAATCAGAAAAGGCATCGCTGAAGAGACGATTGGTAATCTTGACCACTTCGCTATTTCCCAATTTGGTCTTGGTCTGTCCTTCAAACTGTGGATTTGGGTGTTTAACTGAGATAACTGCAGTTAATCCTTCGCGGACATCTTCCCCTGTTAGATTATCTTCATTATCTTTCAGTAACTTATTTTTACGAGCATAATCGTTGATAACACGAGTCAAGGCTGTACGGAAACCTTGTTCATGCGTTCCACCTTCATGGGTATGAATATTATTGGCGAAACTCATGACATTTTCATGGTAACCCGTTGTGTACTGCATGGCTACTTCGACTGTGATATCATCCATCTCACCATCTGTGTAGATTGGTGTATCAAAGATAACATCCTTGTTCTCGTTGATATATTCAACGTAACTAGCAATCCCACCTTCATAATGATAATGCTTGGTTTGCTCCAAACCTTCACGCTTATCTGTAATGGAGATTTGAAGACCGCGATTTAGAAAGGCCAACTCTTGAATCCGTTTATTTAATTTATCAAAATCAAAGGTTGTTGTTTCCGTAAAGATTTCTGGGTCCGGTGTGAAGTGAACTGTTGTTCCCGTTTTATCCGTATCTCCAACCACCTCAAGGTCTGCAACAACATGACCACGACGGTATTCTTGGTAATGAATTTTACCATTTTTGTGGACATGAACGTCTAATTGAGTTGAAAGGGCATTAACTACTGAGGACCCCACTCCGTGAAGACCACCTGAGACCTTATATCCGCCACCGCCAAACTTTCCTCCAGCGTGAAGAACAGTAAAGACAGTCTCAACGGCAGGTCGACCTGTTTTTTCCTGAATATCGACGGGGATCCCACGTCCATCATCAACAACTGTAATCGAATCATCTGGCTCAATAAAGACTTGAATATGGCTAGCAAATCCTGCCAAGGCCTCATCAATTGAGTTATCAACAATTTCCCAGACTAGATGGTGAAGACCTTCTTTTGAGGTTGACCCGATATACATCCCTGGACGCATACGAACAGCCTCTAAGCCCTCTAAAACTTGAATTTGACTGGCATCATAATCTTGTGCCTGCAGATTTTTGATTTCTTCTGTCATCTTTTTCCTTTTTCTTACATGTCTAATACTTGTCTTAAATTCACGATACTGGTAAACAAGTGGGTAGCTAGTCCTGCAGCTTGCCCGGCTTCGATATCAATCGGTCGATCACCAATGACAAGCCCTGAACTAATTTGATACTTTTCTCTTAAATAAATCATGGACTCAGGATCTGGTTTTCTCTTAAAGCCTGAGTTAGAAGTCACCACTTCTGTAAAATAAGCTGCTATAGAGGTTTTTTCTAAAATTTCCAAGACCTGATCATTACGATGAGATACCAAAAAATGACGGCCACCTTGATTTGAGATATCTTTCAATAAATCAGAAACTCCATCAAACAAAATCGGATGTTCAAGCTCTCTGGCTTCATTTTCCTTGTATTTTTCTAAAAAATTCTCTAAGTTGGGAGCGAATGTCTCAATCGCAAAATCAGTAGAAACCTTTAAAGCCTGATAGACACTGTCATGGTCTTGTGTGATGCCATACAATGCCAATGTTTCAACAAATGCAGCTGTTGAAGTTTCGTAATTATCCAGTAAAGTTCCACCTAAATCCCAGATATAATCGTGATATTTCATACCCTTCATTATAGCATTTTTTTATGAAAAAAGCGATGATTTCCCTGAGTTTTCCACATAAAAAACGAGAGTTTGACTCCCGTTTTACTGATTTTTACCAAAGACATCTCGATAGAGCATTCCTGTTCGTAAAGTCTCTGCATCTCCTCCTAATTGCTCTACCAGCTCGTAGGCAAAGGCAAGGGCTGTAGAGGGACCTCGACTGGTTGTCAAATGACCATCTACCACTACTGTTTCCTTGACATATTGACCATCAAGGATTTGCTCTTGAACGCCGTCATAACAAGTAAACTTCTTGTTTTTCAATATCCCTGCTTGATTGAGGGCAA
Organism: Streptococcus sp. CL6.22; assembly: GCF_049738055.1. Lineage (GTDB taxonomy): Bacteria > Bacillota > Bacilli > Lactobacillales > Streptococcaceae > Streptococcus > Streptococcus mitis_DJ. Next base: position 82,690 of record NZ_JBKOTV010000002.1, read on the forward strand.
TTGGCGCAGCACAAATGGCTGCTAGTTTTTTTCCTTCTTCCTCGAAGCTTTGCAACTCTTGAATCAAGGCCTGATTATCGCGCAAATGTGCAGAACCAGGCATGCCGCCAGGAAGAACAATCATGTCATAGTCTGATAAATCACCATCAAAAACACGGTCTGCACTTACTTGGATTGCATGCGAACCCGTCACTTGCTCTTCAAAACCAACCATATCACAAGTAATATTTGCACGACGCAAAACATCCACAACTGTCAAAGCTTCAATTTCTTCAAAGCCTTGAGCTAACATAACTGCTACTTTTACCATGATTTTCTCCTTATTTGATTTGTTTTAATACAACCTTTTTCCGTTTGAATGGAACTTTTCCGCTCTTTTCTTCAGCTAGATTAGTCTGGTAACTCATTGATAAAAGCAAGCCAATACCAATCAAGTTACTGATAATAGCCGATCCTCCTTGCGAAATAAAAGGCAAGGGAATCCCAGTCAAAGGAAGCAAACCTGTCACAGCACCGATATTCTCAAAGATATGGAAGAGCAACATCATAATCAAACCTGTGGAAATATAGGTGTAGAACTGGTTATTTGATCTAAGAGTAATCTTCAACATACGGTAAATCAGCATGAGATAAAGGGTGATAACAAGAACAGAGCCAATAAAGCCAAAATCTTCTGCGATAACCGTGAAAATCATATCCGACTCTCGAACTGGAATAAGCAGATTAGAAGCATTAAACCCTTGTCCAAATAAGCCACCGCTTCCAATGGCAATCTGTCCTTGAGCCTGTTGGTAAGTGGTTGTTTGGGCAAAGTCAAATGGATTGAGCCAAGCCAAAATACGGTTAATTTGGTAGGTCGGCATTCCCAGTTGATGGAGAAAAGCCCGACCGTCCTTGCTGATAAAAATAGCTAAGAAACCAGCAATTCCTGTTACAGCAGTCACAAAAACTGGGATAATAATTTTCCAAGAAACTCCTGATAGCAAGACGATTCCTGAGAAAATGGCTACAAAAACCAAAGCCGTCCCTAAGTCACTTTGAAGTGCCAAAAGAACTAGGACTGGAATTGTAAAGAGAATCATCCAGAAAATCAACAAGAAGTCCAGCGGAACTGTACGTCTCCATTCCTTATGTTTTTTGGTAAACTGGACAATGACACGGGCCAACATGAGGATATAGGATATCTTCATAAACTCTGACGGCTGGAACAAGGTAACACCATTTACCGATACCCAGTTTTTGGCACCTGTTGATGCAACTAAGCTTGGATTATAAAAGACAATCGGTAAAACCATAAGTCCCAAGCCTAAAATATATAGAAAGGGTGTCACCTTCCAAAGAAATTCAGTATTAAAGAGCATGACGATAAAACCAATCACAAGCCCCAAGGCAATCCAGGCGACCTGCTGCCCTAAAATGGGCAGAATATTATTTGGATAATCATGACTAACGGCTATATAAATAGCCACCACGCCAATAACCAGTAGAAAAAACACTGGCAAGAGCAAACTATAATCGACTCTAGAGTCGAGAGAACGTTTCATATATACTAACCTTATACTTTCATACAATATTATTTATCAAAGTTCATTTAAAAATTTATCAATATCCTCATCAACTTCGGATCGAGAGACGGTTTTAACAGTCGCTTCTTTTGCTAGAGAAGTCACAATTTGTTTGCCATATCGCTTTCCGACAATTCTCCTATCCAAAATAAGAGTTAAGGAACGTTGGTGTTCGCGTCTCATACTTCTTCCCAAAGCTTGCTTTAAACGAATAATGGCCATTGGCAACTGATAATCATAAAAGGCATTTTTTCCTTCTTGAATTAGTTCCTGATTGATCTTTTTCGTCAAGGGCTCTTGAGGATTTTGGAAAGGAAGTCTTGGTACAACTTGAATCACAAAAGGATGACTTGAAAAATCAACTCCCTCCCAGAAACTTGCTGCACCAAGCAGGATTTGTTGTTCACCTTTTTCAAAGCGTTTCTTCAGTTGATGAACATCCCCATTTTTATACTGGGCCAAGTGGCTAACTGGAAGTAAATCCGATACTGCTAGAAGCATGTCTTTAGCAGTAAAGAGAACTAAAATCGGTTGCTGGAAATCTTGAACATCCATCAGCAAATCAGCTACCTCTTTGGCGTAGACTTCTAAGGAGGTTTCTGTTACCAGGGGAAAATCTTTGACCAAGACCACTTCTTGATCCTGTTTTTTACCAGCTTCAATCTTAACAAATTTAGCTTCGGGATAGCCTAACAGGTCTGCCAAAGAAACTCTCTGACTAATCTCAAGAGTAGCCGACACTCCCAAGACTTGACATGAATTAGGTACTAAAGAAGATAGGAGAATACGTCCTGATTTCGTAGAGGAAATTTGAATTTTCTTTTGACTCGTTTCAATTGCTTCAAGCCAGTAATCTCGGTCAGCTGTAAAATAGCGAACCAGCTCCTCAAAGCCTTCTACCTCTAATTCTGAAAAATACTGGTGGAGATTGGCAAGAGAATCTAAGATATTTTTCCTAGATTTGCCAGACTGAAATTGTTCTATCAAGTAGAGACACTCAAAGCGAATACTTTCTAATATTCGTTGTTGAATCCTGTTTTCTTCTCCTACTAAAGCCTTATCAACCAAATCAATAATAGACTGGATATCGTAGGTCTGTTGAAGCAGATTTTCTAGAGCCAACAAAACTTTTTGGACTTCATCAATAATCAATAAACGGTCGCTGACAAATTCAGGATTATCTTCCAATCTGGTTACAAGATAGGCATGATTGGTCACTAATAATTTACAGGTTTGTGCCCTTTCTTGACTACGTTTCCAGAAATCTTCCGTCACAAATAAGCTTTGAGATGATAAATTCCCGTCATGACGAAGGTCTGCTAGAAAATGTTGGTAACGGTAAAGTTGCCCAATTTCATCCAAATCCCCGGTTTCTGTCTCTGTCAACCAGACCAAGAGTTGCATTTTAAAGCGTCTAAATAAGCGATTTTCATCATTTTCCAGCAAGGAACGATAAAAGGCATCCAACTTCAGGTAATTCTGTGGCCCCTTTAAAGAATGAATATCTGTATGGAACACTTCCTTGAGACATTTACCTTCTTCTTCCATGATTTGATTTTGAAGAATCTTTGTCGGAACACTAAGAACAATTTGACGCTCTTTTACTTGGGACAAAGCGGGTAAGAGATAGCCATAAGTTTTCCCAATCCCAGTTGGCGCTTGAATTAATGACACAGGCTCATCCTTCAATAGCAAGCCAACCTCTTTAGCAAAACTTTCTTGCTCTTCCCTTACTTCAAGGTTCAACAGAGAAATATTTTTAGAAAAATCTTGAGATAGTTTTCGTGACTCCAGGGGAGCTGCAATTTTCTTGAAATATAGCCCTTGAACTTCGACCAAGTCAGAGGAAGTCAGGATAGATTGGTTGCGATAAATTTCTTCAATAACCAGGTAAGACTCATATAAGAGAGCGTCAGCCATTTCCAGCAAGCGTTCCAAGAGTCCTTTAGGAAGTTGGGCCATCTTTTCTCGTAAAAAAAGAAGTAATTCCGCAGTAGCTTGGGCATCTGAAAGGGCTGTGTGGGCGTGTTTTAGAGGAATTCCTAATTCTCGACACAAAATCGGCAAACTATATTTTTCCAGTTCTGGGAAAAAGACTTGGGCCAATTCGACCGTATCAACACGAGGATTTCTTAGTTCATAGCCTTCAAAAAATAAATTTTCCGCCAAAAGATTGGCATCAAACTGAACATTATGGGCTACAAAAATCCCATCCTCCACCAAGTCAAAGATTTTTCTTGCAACTTGCGAAAAATCAGGTGCTTGCGCCAGACGTTGGTCTGTCAATCCTGTCAGTTCTTTGATATGAGCATCCAAAGGTTCATGTGGATTGACATCCGTCGTATAGTGATCGACGATTTTTCCATCCTCAATCACAACAATTCCCACTTGGATAATTTTAGCCTTACTACCTGTGCTAGTTGCCTCTAAATCCACCACAACATAGCGATTACCAATCGTTTTCATTATAAAAAATTATACCAAAAAAAGGGCCATTTGGCACCTGCAAACATGGGATATTTTTCAAACTAAAGGACACTACATAGCTTAAAAAGCCTATCAAATAGAGCATCCTAGCCTGCTGATTTTTTTGAAAATGGTGAAGAATAAGAAAAAATTGAGAGAAGTAATGTTTGCATCTTCCTTCTCTCAACTATCCATTTACTTTATTTTACCATATCAGGATCGTAGTCATAAAATCCTGTATCAAGGAAACGGTTTTTAGGGTGTAACTTGCGAACTTCTTCATCCAGCAAGAAGGCTTGGTCATGGCTAAAGTTGCCCTCTTGGATCAAGCTACGCGCTTGGATAAAGAGTTTGGCAATCTCAACAAAGTTTTGACCTGGAGTATAAAGTCCTTCTAATTTCCAATGAGTAAAGCCATGCTCTACCAATTCTGTCAATTTGGTCATCAAATCAAGGTCGTTATTTGCAAAGATGTGGGTACCATGATTATCTTCAAAGATAGAGTAATGGCTCTCTGGATCACTTGGTTCAGCTAAGAAGAGGTCACGTTTACGTGTCTTTTCATCATCGATGTGCGTGAAGTTATAGTAGTTTTGCAAGAGCGGACGCTTAGAATGGTGAATGACACTAGCTCCGTAAACCAACACTTCAGCAGGAATTTCCAAAATCTCGGGCATCTTGAAGAGCTCAGCAGATGGAATTTCACGCGCCAAAACAGCCTCAGATGCGCCAGCCTTTTGTCCCCAGAAGTTAATCTGACGACTGCTAGTTACCATAGTTGAGGCATCGTAGATAGTCTTAAATGAATAACCATCGCGGTTGACCACGTAAAAAACGCCTGCGTCTCCAATCGTAATGTAGTCTGTCTTGATTTCTTCCAAAAAGTCTAAGAAAGGCTTGATACGGTCCATCATATCTTGGTGCATGAGGGCATTGACTGCAACGATCAATTCCTTACCAGCATCATGAACCAGCTTAGCGATTTCACGCAATTGGTCATAACTAAAGGTTGTTGGCAGACGAAGACCAAAATCTTTCTCACCGACATAGATACGGTCTACGCCAGCTTCGAGCAGTTGTTTAACTTGTTCAATACTTTCAGCAGTTGCTGTAATAATAATCTTTTCCATAAGAAAAATTATACCACATTTCTGGAAAATCAGCTATGAATACTGGGAGTTTTACAAAAAGTAAGTCTTATTTTTAAATTTTGAAATTAAAAAGTGAACAGTAACCAACACCGTTCACTCTCTTTTTATGCATGTGTTTCTTCAACTAGGTGACCATCATTCATAATATAAATACGGTCAACCTTATCAAGAAGTCGTGTATCATGTGTAATCATAACAACTCCTCTACCTTGTTCATGTGCAATACCAGCCAACATCTCCGTTACTTGGTAGGCACGCTGGGTATCCAGACTAGCTGTTGGCTCATCAGCAAGCACAATGCTTGGATTGTTATAGAGGGCTCTAGCAATCGCAGCTCGTTGACGTTCTCCACCTGACAATGCCTTGGGATACTGATCTTGTACTTTTTCCAAATCCAACAAGTTAAAAAGTTCTTTCCAGTCACTTTTACTATTTTTTCTCTTATCTAGTCTGTCAATCAAATCCAGCTGTTCCTTGACCGTTAGAAAAGGAATTAAGTTTGAAGCCTGGAGAATGAAGCCAAACTCTCTAAAACGGAGGTCTGTTTTCTCCTTCTCCGTCAAATTGCCTGTTTCCTTCCCCTTTACTAGAATCTTTCCACTAGATGCTTCCTGAAGTTGACCTAAAGTTGTTAGAAAGGTCGTCTTTCCAGAACCTGATGGCCCAACGATCGCCACGAACTCTCCCGCATTTAGCTGAAAATTCGTCTCATGCAGGGCAACGACTTTCATCTTTCCTTCCCCATAGGTTTTTGTCACTTGCTTCATTTCTATCAATGCTGTCATACTATTCTCCTTATCACTCTGCAATCGCAGTAATCGGGTCCACCTTTAGCAAGCGTGGAAGTGAAATGACACCACCTAGAAGGGCCATCAAGGAAATTACCAAGCTTAGGACAGAATAGGCTAACCAACTTGGGTAGAAAAAGAAGGTAGCTGGCAAGACTAAAATCACTCCTCCAACAGCCAGCAAGGCTAAAGCAATCCCCATACTAGCTAGGAAGAAGATTTGACAGAAAAGAGACCATACAATGGTTTTGATCTGTATTCCCTGAGCCCGCATTATTCCATAAAGTCCTAGTTTTTGTATGGTAATGATATAAACAAATATACCCACAATCAAGCCTGTGATGACAATCATAGCAAGAATCATCCCTGAAAATACATTAACCTGAGGTGTGTAACCAGGAATTTTCGATATCATTTTTGGAATAGAAATCTGTTTCAGTCCATCGCCAGCCACTTCTATATCATTTTTCAATACCAAGGCAGAGATGGATTTATTAGATTTTAAAGTTCCTTGTAAGGTCCAATAAGTTGTCAAACTCGTAAAGACAACTGGCTCAGTAAAAAACTTATTTCCTTTAGTCAGCCCTACAATCTTGTAACTTACTTCGCTTCCATTGAGCTGAATGGCATCACCCAACTTCATTCCATAGTTTTCAAAGGACTGATCCACGACCACCTCATCATCCCCTTCAGGATAACGGCCCTCCGTCAAACACTAGGAGAGATAAAAGCGTCCCACTCCTGAGCAAAGATGGAAACATTGACCTTTTCACTATCATCGACTAGATTGGTCACAGCAAACATATACCCTAGTGGAGCAGCCTCTTTAGAACTCTTATCCTTGTAGTCCTTTTCAGGAATAAAAGATGCTGTCAAATTATCATTTGCGTAGTCAGATAAAACTATACCCGTCGCTTGCCAATTATCAATAGCTGCCCGGTTGTTTCGCACAAGACCAAGAGCTAGACTGGTCATAAAAAAGACCATAAAAGCGATAAGAAAAATGGTAGTTAGAATCAAACTATATCGAAGTTTGTTTCGTAATATTTCTTTGATAGCAAGATACATGCTTATCTCCTTTAACTTTTCCAAGAGGTATCAATTAGACACCTCACTACTATAAAAATAGGAGACAGAAAATCTGTCTCTGTATTCAAAACAAATCTCACTAATCAAATTAAATTAAATAAAATAAAGAAAATAAGGAAATAATTTTCCTAAAAATGAATCAATTGGTAGCTCTATTTTCTTAGGAATATAATCAATTATGAATATTAATAAGTATTGAGTGTCTATCCATCCTATCATTTTCACATTATGGTGTCAAGAAAAGTGATTTTGAAAAGGGACTTTATTCTTATTGTAACCTTTCTGTAATAATTCTCTGCTGAAAAAATGATAAAATAGGTATGTACTGTTAAGGAGAGAATAATGCCCGTAAGAAAATTACAATCCTATGAGGTAGACTATCAAGAAGAATTAAGCCAGCAGGTTCCTCGCTATCAAGATTATACACCTGAAGCGCAATCTGATGTCAATCTCAAGGAAATCCTATTTTTTGTTAATATCGCTGTTTTTTGTATCTGTATTGCTATCTTTAGTTTTATCTTTTTAGCATTAAAATTATCAACTGCTCTTGCCTTTGCCGCAGCAATCGGATCCAGCTTACTTGTTTTAAAAATTCAACGGTCTATTATCAAACGAAAACGTAGAAGATAAATCCAAAATATCGCCCCATCCGGAGCGATATTTTTTATTTTTTCTTTTTAGATGGTGTGTGGATGGCAATTTTCACTTCAAAGATTGTTCCCTTTGGTTTATTATCTTTGACAGTAATGGTTCCTTTTAGGGCATCTACAATTTGCTTGGCTAAGGATAATCCTAAACCAAAACCACCTTTTTGGCGGGTTCTAGCCTTGTCTACTCGATAAAAACGATCAAAAATTTTCTTCTTATCTTCTGTCGAAATACCAACTCCATTATCAGAAACCAGCAAATACAGATTACGATCAGTCGCTGAAATCATAAAATCAATTTCACCATCCTCTTCAGTATACTTGACAGCATTATCAAATAGGATAGTCATCAGTTGTTTCAAAAGAAGCTGATCTGTGACAATCGTGCGATGGATGCGATTTTCAAAACGGAAGACACGGTCATTTTCCGAAGCAATCATCTCATAATTTGTAAAAGTCGTATTGAAAAAACTAGTTGGAACTTCTGCAAGTTCCGGTTTAATCCCGTCATCTCTACGAGCTAAATTCAACAAGTTTGTCGTCAAAAACCGCATATTTCGGACTTCTTCCAAACTCGATGCAATGCTTTCACTCACATCCATAATGGTAGCTTCTGGCTTACGGAAAAGGGTCTCTAAACGATTTTGCAGAACTGCAAGTGGAGTTCGTAACTCATGACTGGCATTTTCCACAAAGGACTGCTGCTTCTGCATGCTCTCAAGCAGAGGACGAACACTGACTCGAGCTAGATAGAGACTGGCAAGTAAAGACAAAATCCAGAAACTAGCCATCACGACCACAATCAATTGCTCATGCTTTTGACTAGCTTGCTCCAACTGACTAGTATTAATCAAGACAGCCGCATACTTAATATTGGTTGAAACCGAACTGATATTGGTTTCCATCAAAATCATGCGATAGATTTCTTCCTGTCCATAGCTATTAAAAACCTGAATCTGATAGATATGGCCTAGTTCTTTCTTCTCTAACTTAATCTTATCCAAACCCAAAAATCGATTTCCAGAAAGGAGCTGGGTAAAATTCTTATCAAAAAGAATAACCTCCGTATTGGAACTGACATTGGGTTTTATCTCAGTCTTACTAGTATCTGTAGCGGCATTCTCTAAATCTTTAATCTCTTCTGTCGCCCTATTTACCGCAAGCTGAATAACTGCCTGAGGATTATTACTCAAGCCATGGAGTGTATCATCCACCGAAGTATAGAGACTCGAATGCATGACCTGCAAAATAATCAGAGTCATGGTAGAGAAAATCAGGGTGAAGACACCAAAGTTGCGAATAAAGTAACTAAAGTCATCCGCATACCATGTTTTTTTTAGTTTACTGAACATCTTTTAAAATATACCCAACACTACGCAAGGTTTGCAAATTCTCTGCAAAAGTGGTTCCTTTTAATTTCTTACGGACTTTTGAAACATAGACTTCGACAACCGAAATCGTTGTGTCACTATCAAATCCCCATAGACGGTCAAAAATCTGAGTCTTAGGCAAAATAACATTTTGATTTTGAAGGAAATAAACTAGTAAATCGAACTCTTTCCCCAGCAATTCGACGGGAGTATCTTCAACCTTAACGGTATTGGTTGACAAATTAACCACGATATTTCCATAAGTTAAGGTGTTTTCATTAAACTTACCTGAACGTTTGAGAAGGGCTTGAATCCGCATTTTGAGTTCTTCTAGATAAAAAGGTTTGGTCAGATAATCATCCGCTCCCAACTCAAATCCATGTCCCTTGTCATCCAAGCTTTCCTTGGCAGTCATAATCAGAACTGGTGTTGTAATTCCCTTTTCACGCAATTCTTTCAAGACTTGGAAGCCATTTTTTTCAGGCAACATTAAATCAAGCAAAATCAAGTCATAGACGCCACTTTCAGCTTCGTAGAGACCTTCTTCTCCATCAAATACCTGCATAACATCCGCAAAATCGTCTAAAAAGTCAAATACCGAATTTGACAGGCCTAGGTCATCCTCAACTAATAAGATTTTTATCATGAGAAACTCCTCCTTATTAAAACCATTATACCAAATTTGCCTTAAAAAAAACTCAACTCTCTGCATTTTACATGAGATAGCTGAGTTTTCTTTTTATTTTAGGCTTATTTATGCATTTCCATATTGAAGAACGACTGCTTCCACTGCAGCTTTTTCACGGTTAATCAAGTCAACACGCGCTGCAATCTCCTTGATTCCCATACCGATATTACGGCTGAGAGCAAGGTCAGAAAGTTGCGGTTCAAAGAATTCCTTGTACTCTGCCAAGCGTTGCTGAGTCTTAAATACATGAGCAGGAAGGATAACAAAGCTATCAAAGCTCATATCTCCTCCAAGTGCTGCCTTAATCCAAGCCCAGTTTTCACGCGCCCAAGACCAAGCTGTTTCCTGAGTTGCTTGATGAGCTAGGAACTGATAATACCAAGCTGACAAGTCTTGTGGTTTCACCACAAATTTGTCCTTCCAAGCAGCAATCAAGGTTTGGATATTGTCCGCATCTGTACTGTAGGCAAGAGCTGCTGCCAACTGACGTTTAAAGACAGCATCTGTTGCGTGAGTATAAGTATCAAGATAAAGTGCTAACAAGTCTTTGGTCTCATGATGTTTCATTTCATTGATGAGAACTTGTGAGCGGATAGCTGCTGGAAGGCCTGCAAGATTTTCCTTGTGAATTGCGAAGATTTGACTAGCGACTTGACTAGCTTCTGCATCATTTGAACGAATCATCATAGAAACAGCCAGTTGACGAACCAATTCATCCTCATCTGATTCTCCATCTTTAGCTTCAAAACCAAGACGGTCATAGTTATAACGAGCCAATTTAGCAACCAATGCTTTGAAGGCTCTTTCAGCTTCTGTTCCTTCATCAATAAAGCGCTCAAGGGCAAAAATTACTTCAGAAACAGCTGAAACGACAAGGTAAGATTCTTCCTTAGCAAGTTTATCAAGAACTGGGAGCAAGTCAGCATAAGAAATGTGCCCTGCTTCAGCAAGCAAACGACGTTCTTGGACGATTTGCAATTTGCTTGTGTTATCAAGATCAACTAGGTCAGCAAGAACAGCATCTAACAAGTCTCCTTGATAGTCTGTAATGTAGTGGGCTGTATTTTCAGTGTTGAGACGAAGAGCACCGTCATTTTCAGCAAGAAGAGCTGCGTAGCCAGGGATTTCGATACTTTCAGTTTCAAGTGTATCAGGCAATCCTTTCCAGTTGCTATTCAGTGGCACAACCCAGAGACGGTTCTTGTCTTCGTGCTCACCGATAAAGAATTGTTTTTGTGAAATCTTCAAGACATCATTTTCAACTTTGACAGTGAGAACTGGATAACCAGGTTGTTCCAACCAAGAATCCATGAAGGCTGCGACATCACGTCCAGACGCTTGACCAAGAGCATCCCAAAGGTCACGACCAATTGTATTGCTGTATTGATGTTTTTCAAAGTAGGCGTGCAAACCTTTAGCAAAATCAGCATCTCCTAGCCAACGGCGAAGCATGTGCATGAGACGGCTTCCTTTGGCATAGACGATAGCGCCGTCAAAGAGGGTATTGATTTCATCTGGGTGTTTAACTTCGACGTGAACAGATTGAACACCATCAGTCGCATCGCGTTCAAGAGCGTGAGGTACTCCACCTGTTTGGAAATCTTCAAAGATATTCCAGCTTGGCTCAATGGCATCCACACAGACATATTCCATCATGTTAGCAAAGCTTTCATTGAGCCAAAGGTCATCCCACCATTTCATCGTTACCAGGTTACCAAACCATTGGTGAGCCAATTCATGTGCCACAACAAGGGCAACTTGTTGGCGACTAGCAAATGTTGAGTTCTCATCCACAACCAAGTAAACTTCACGGTAAGTGACAAGACCCCAGTTTTCCATAGCACCAGCTGAGAAGTCAGGAATGGCGATATGAAGAGATTGAGGAATTGGGTACTTGACTCCGTAGTAATCTTCGTAAAATTCGATGGAGCGAACGGCGATATCCAGTGAGAAATCAAGGTTAGACAGTGGATGAGCTTTGGTTGAGTAGACACCTACAAGAGTACCGTTTTTAGTTTTAGCGGTCACACCTTGCAAATCACCTGCGACAAAGGCTAACAAGTAAGAAGACATACGAGGTGTTGTCTCAAACTTCCAGATACCTGTTTCCTTACGGTTTTCAACATCGATTTCTGGCATGTTTGACAAGGCCAATTCACCTTCTGCTTGGTCAAAACGAAGAGCGAGATCAAAAGTTGCCTTGGCTTCTGGTTCATCCACACATGGGAAGGCTTCGCGCGCAAAGTGGCTCTCGAATTGAGTTGACAAAACTTCCTTCTTGACTCCATCAACTGTGTAATAAGAAGGGTAAATCCCTGTCATGTTGTCTGTAATTTTTCCTGAGAAAGCGATCACCACTTCAACTTGACCAGCCTCAGCCAATTCAATATGAAGGGCTTCATTGTCATTATCAACTGTAAATAGACGAGTTGCCCCTGCAACTTCTACAGAAGCGATTTCCAAGTCTTTTTGGTGAAGGGAAATACGTTCACTTCTTGCTTGACCAGTGATGGTCACCTTCCCAGAAAAAGTCTTGGTCTCACGACTCAAGTCTAAAAATAAATCATAATGTTCAGGAACAAATTGCTTAATAAAATGTTCAACTGCTTGCATAGTTTTCTCCTATCTAAGTTTAAGAGCTAGAGCTCTACTTCAAACAAACTTATTATATCATGTTTTGCCTAAGAAAAAAGGATTGGACGGCGATTTCCAAAACTTTCTTCCGTCTAACAGTCTACAGTGGGTAGACCTTTCGAAATTCTTCTAAAACAACCTTGCTTTCAGGTGTAAAAGTCAGCCCTGCTTCTCTCAGCCACTCGGCGAAACAATCCTCATGAACCTGACGCCAATAGGCTAGGGATTTGTCTCCCTCACCTTCCTTAAAGGCATGATCAGCTGACACTTGATGAAAAGGCTGAATGGAAACCTTTGTAATTTCGACAATGCAGACAGCCCGATCTTGACTGTCTAAAATGATGTCAAAGCTTCCTTCTCGTGGAAGAGGTTCGTTATCAACTGCATAAAGATCATAGGCTGATGCAGTTGCCGTCTTTTCACCTTTTAAAACCAAATCTGCCAATAGATCGGTTTCTACTCCAAAAGCCCAAGCATCGATTTCATCTCCGATAGAAGGATTGATTTGCTTGTATTTATTCCACATTTCTTGAGGTGTCATGGGTTGCTCCTTTTTATTAAATTTTATTCTGCCTACTTCAAAGACCAGCCACCATCAATAGTCAATATTTGCCCTTGCATGGCACTTGCTTTCCCACTTGCTAAGAAAAGGCCGATCTCTGCTACTTCCTCTGGCTCAATCCAGCGCTTGATTGGCGTTTCACTAGCCACCCAGTCAGCCAATCCACCTGGCTCAAAGTCTGCAGCGGTCATAGCTGTCTTGACGGCTCCTGGAGCGATACCAAAGACCTGAATCCCAGCTTCAGCATAGTCTAGAGCCAACTGCTTGGTAAAGCCAGCTAGTGCGTGCTTAGAGGAAGTATAAGCGTGTCCACCTCCACCAGCTAGGCTCGAAGCAATAGAACACATATTGATAATGATCCCTTTTTTATTCTCTAGCATTTGTGTCAAATAATAACGAGTCAACTCAACAGGAGTCACATAGTTAATTTCAAAAATCTCTTGAATTTCCTGCGCTGTCTGTTCCAAAAGCGGTTTATAATCATCCAAAACTCCAGCAGTATTACACAAAATATCCACCTGAGGACACCAGTCAAAAATTGGCTCCAAGTCCAAGGTCAAATCTCTCTGTAAAAAGTGAAAATCACCCTCTAAAAGTGGATTTTTACCTTGGTCAACTCCATAAACTTGATAACCCTTCTCTAAGAAGAGTCGAGCCTGAGCCAATCCAATGCCTGAACTCACACCTGTAATGAGTACACGTTTAGTCATGCACTTCTACCCAATCCGTCGCTAAAACATCACAAGGTGTCGGGCTCCACATAGAAAATCCTTCACCCTCACCAGACACGTTGATTAGGAAATAGGGCGTCACTTCGAGCGCAACCCCATTTTGCTCGATAGTGTCAAAAAGTTGGACATAGTTTTCCGCCCCTCCCCAACCAGTACGTACATATTTTTTCTTAGCCTTTAACCCAGGCAGGATTTCTTCAAAAGTCATGTTATTCTCCTTTAATATCAATAATTCTCCCCTTCATTATAACAAAAAAACCGCTTTACAACGGTTTTTTGACTATATTTCACTCCATACTATCTTCTTAAACCCACGGAAAAAGAGAAAGATACCAATAAAGAGGACAGCTAAAGGAATGATTTTTGTGAGGAAAGTATTTGAAATACCCATCCACTCATAGTAACGGAGCAGAAAACCTACAATAAGGTGGGCAACAATCATACTGTTAAAGGGACGAAAAAACTCTTCTTTCCAATTCCAAATACTGATGACCAGCGAAATTGTAAAGACAGATAAACTATCCCAGGGAGCCGGAAGATTTATGGCTCCTTTTTGTATGAAACTTCCTATTCCTACATATCCTAGAACAACTAGCAGAACAAGACTTCCAACGACAATATAAGTGCCAATTTTCATCTTAGGAGAATCTTGGACTAGCCCCCAACGTAAGATTGTGGCCACAAGTCCAAATCCAATCAGAAAAAGAAGCAGTTGCCCTAAAAACGTGAGCAAATTAACTGTTAAGAGAGGCCCTTTCGAAAAATCGCTTAGTAGTTGATAATAACGTAATACCGCTAGGACAAGGATTGGCGTCAACAGTGACTCCTTGATAGAACTGCGTGGTGCTTCCTTGAGAATCTCTTTCATTATTTTTTTAGGATTCTTACCTAGATAATCCTCTGCACTCATACCATCTCGTTCTGCTTCTGAGAAATCTAGCATCATCAAATAGATCTGCTCTCTGAGATAGTCTTCATCATAGAGAAATCCAGCAAGATTAAAACTTTCCCACAGCTCCTCAAAATACTGCTGATTGTCCTCAGAAAACTCATGCAACAAAGCGTTTGTTTCTTCATAATACTTCATTTTCTTCATGGTTTACCCCCCCTTCTTAATCCCTTCTACTTTTTGACTCAAATCATCCCATTGTTGCCAAAAGACTGAGACACGCTCTTCTCCTTCTTTCGTTAACGAAAAATACTTCCGATCTGGACCATCTGGCGACGGACGCATGTCGCCTCTTATCCATTGATTTTTTTCTAACTTTTGCAACAAAGGATAAATAGTTCCTGGAACGATAGTGTCAAATCCAGCCTCTCGCAAAGTCTGAACCAACTCATAACCATATCGCTCTTTTTGACCAATCATATCCAAGACACAACCTTCAAGAACACCTTTTAATAGTTGAGTTTCCTTCATCCCCTCTCCCTTCTTACCTATTTTGTAATACCTACTAGTAGCTTCACCTATAGTATACTACTCCTACACTAGTTTGTAAAGCATAATAGTTAAGTAAAAAAAACAGAACTAGCCTGAACTAGTCCTGTCTACTTTTACCCAATCACACTTCCGTTTGGTACAGCTGGATCAACTGTGAGAAGGGTTAATTGTCCATCATGTTCAGCTGAGAGGATCATCCCTTGGCTGACATATTTTTTCATCATCTTACGTGGTTTGAGGTTAGCAACAATTTGGACTTTCTTGCCGACCAATTCTTGTTCATTTGGATAGAATTTGGCAATCCCTGAGAGGATTTGACGATCTTCACCATCACCTGCATCTAGGCGGAATTGAAGCAACTTATCTGAACCTTCTACTTTAGACACTTCTTTGACTTCTGCGACACGGATTTCGACCTTGTCAAAGTCTTCAAACTTGATTTCTTCCTTGTTTAGTTTGAGTTCAACTTCGTCTGGGTTCCACTCTTTTTCGACTGCTGGTTTATTGCCTTCCATTTGTTCCTTGATATAGGCGATTTCTTCTTCCATATCCAGACGTGGGAAAATTGGAGTTCCTTTGGCAACTACAGTCACATCTGCTGGGAAGTCAGCCAAGCTCAAGTTCTCAAGGCTCGCTACTTCTTCCAAGCCAAGTTGAGTCAAGACTGCACGACTGGTTTCCATCATAAATGGCTCAATCAAGTGAGCAACGACACGCAGGCTGGCTGCCAAGTGGCTCATAACACTTGCCAATTGGTCGCGGAGTGCTTCATCTTTTGCCAAGACCCACGGAGCTGTCTCGTCTATGTATTTATTAGTACGTGAGATAAGGGTCCAGACTGCTTCAAGTGCACGTGGGTAGTCAACTGCTTCCATGTAGGTGTGGTAGTCAGCGATTGATTGTTCTGCAACGTCAGCAAGAGCATTATCAAACTCTGTTACACCTTCTACATAGGCAGGAATTTGTCCATCAAAATACTTGTTAATCATAGAAACCGTACGGTTGAGGAGGTTTCCAAGGTCATTGGCCAATTCGTAGTTGATACGGCCGACATAGTCTTCAGGAGTGAAGGTTCCGTCTGAACCAACCGGAAGGCTGCGCATGAGGTAGTAACGAAGTGGATCTAGTCCAAAACGCTCTATCAACATTTCAGGATAGACAACATTCCCTTTAGACTTAGACATCTTACCGTCTTTCATGACAAACCAACCATGACCAATCAAACGTTCTGGCAATTTGATATCCAACATCATAAGAAGGATTGGCCAGTAGATTGAGTGAAAACGAAGGATGTCTTTTCCTACCATGTGGAAGACTGTTCCGTTCCAGAACTTGTCAAAGTTAGCGTGTTCGTCTTGATCGTAGCCAAGAGCTGTCACATAGTTGAGCAGAGCATCAAACCAAACATAGACAACGTGTTTAGGATTTGATGGTACTGGAACACCCCATGTAAAGGTTGTACGAGAAACCGCCAAATCCTCTAAACCTGGCTCGATAAAGTTGCGAAGCATTTCATTCAGACGACCATCTGGAGTGATAAATTCAGGATGAGCTTTGAAAAATTCGACCAAGCGGTCTTGGTATTTGCTGAGGCGAAGGAAGTAAGATTCTTCTGAAACCCATTCAACCTCATGACCTGATGGAGCGATACCACCAGTCACATTTCCAGCTTCATCACGGAATACTTCTGCAAGCTGACTTTCTGTAAAGAATTCCTCATCTGAGACTGAATACCAGCCAGAATATTCACCCAAGTAGATGTCATCTTGAGCAAGTAAGCGCTCAAAGACTTGTGCGACAACTTTTTCATGGTAATCATCCGTTGTACGGATGAATTTATCGTATGAGATATCTAGTAATTGCCAGAGTTCTTTGACTCCAACTGCCATTCCGTCAACATAGGCTTGAGGTGTAATGCCAGCTTCTTCTGCTTTTTGTTGAATCTTTTGACCATGTTCATCAAGACCTGTCAGATAAAAGACATCGTAGCCCATCAGGCGTTTGTAACGTGCTAGGACATCACAGGCGATGGTTGTGTAGGCAGATCCGATATGAAGTTTTCCAGATGGATAGTAAATCGGTGTTGTAATATAAAAATTCTTTTCAGACATAATTTTTCCTTTCCAGGCAAATGAAACCTGTTTTTCTAACACTTCATTATATCACATTTTTACTGATTTTCGATAGGGAAATCCATACAAAAACAAGATAGACGAGTGTCCATCTTGTTTATTCTATTCATAACGAAGAGCTTCAATTGGATCAAGTTTCGATGCCTTGTTGGCTGGCAAAACTCCAAAAATCATACCCACGCTAGCCGAAACTGCAAGACTAAATAGGGCAACCGGGATTGACACTCCTACTTCTATACCCGCAATCAATCCTTGCAAGAGTATGCCAGCTATAGCGGTTAAGCCTGTAGCAATGGTTAAACCAATGACTCCACCAAGCAAGGTCAATATCATAGATTCAATCAAAAACTGAATTAAAATATTGGCACGCGTTGCACCCAAAGCCTTACGGAGACCAATCTCACGGGTACGCTCCGTCACCGAAACCAGCATGATGTTCATAACACCAGTCCCTCCAACAAAAAGTGAAATTCCTGCAATGGCACTAATAATCGTAGTTATAAAACCGAACAATTGTTGTACTTCTTGGAAGGCTGCAGTCGCATCTGACACCTGATACTCCCCTTGCTGAAGACCAGCAATCTCGGTCAATTTTCTAGCTAATTCTGGTCCCACAGTTGGTGTCAAACTGGTATCATTAACCCGGAAGACAATATCAGAAATCTCATCCATATTGAAGTTGTTGGCAAGAGAAATATTAGTCGTAATTGGAAGTCCACCAATACCAAAAGTCTTGGCAGTCTTGGCCTCATCGCTGGTATAGACACCAATTACACGATAGCTAAAGCCACCAACATCTATAACCTGGTTAACAGCTTCTTGAGCAGATCCAAACAGGCTATTAGCAAGTTCTTGGTCTAGCAAAATGACACTGGCCACATCTTTATAATCCTGAGCTATAAGACTACGACCTGCAACAATTTCATTTTCAACCGCCTTCATGTAAGTAATATTTCCACCTGTCAAGCTAGCGCGCTCAACCTTTTTATCTTTATAAGATAGGGTCGTATTTGTCGAGTTGGTTACATAGTAACTATCTACACCCTTAAGTTTGGCCGCCTCCTTAACCCAAGCTTCTTGCGGTTTTGGCGGTTCAACATGGACTTCCTCTTCTTTACCAGAGACTGTCAAAGCTGATTGCTTTTGGGTAAAAGAACCATCTTTGCTTTTGATAGGCGAGAAAAAGACATGGATATTCTTCTGTGACTTGGTCATATTTTTATTGATCTGACGAGACATGGAATCTCCCAGAGCCATAATCACAACAACAGATGAAACACCAATGATAATCCCAATCATAGTGAGAAAAGAGCGCATCTTGTGGGCCATGATAGATGAAAAGGCAAATTTCAGATTCTGCATCTTAGTTTTCCTCCTTCTCTAACTGCGAACTGTCAGACGAAATAACTCCATCTCGAATGACAATCTGGCGTTTAGCATAAGCAGCGATTTCAGGCTCATGCGTTACCATGATAATGGTTTTTCCTTCTTTGTTCAACTCAACCAATAGTTGCATAATTTGGTTCCCTGTTTTGGTATCCAAGGCTCCTGTCGGTTCGTCCGCTAGGATAATAGAAGGATTGTTTACCAAGGCACGCGCAATAGCCACACGTTGCTTTTGACCACCAGATAATTCTGAAGGCAAATGGTGACTGCGTTCTGTCAATTCAACCTTATCTAAATACTCCTCAGCTAACTTGCGACGTTTTGAAGCCGAAACTCCCGCGTAAATCAAGGGCAATTCTACGTTTTGCAGAGCGTTAAGTTTAGATAGAAGAAAAAACTGCTGAAAGACAAAACCGATTTGTTGATTGCGGACCTTGGCTAGTTGTTTTTCACCAAGTCCAGCTACTTCTTGGCCTTCAAGATAATATTCTCCACTGGTTGGTGTATCCAACATACCAATCGTATTCATGAGAGTAGACTTACCCGAACCAGATGGTCCCATGATGGCAACAAATTCACCCTCATTCACTTCTAGGTTGATATTTTTGAGAACCTGCAGTTCTTGGTCACCGTTACGGTAGCTTCTGCAGATATTTTTTAGACTAATTAGTTGCTTCATCAGCCTTCACCTCTTTTCCTTCCTCTAGAGAAGACGTTGGGTTACTGATGACCTTGACTCCATTTGTCAGACCTGAAGTGATTTCTTGGTTGTCTGCATCAGCATTGCCCAAACCAACTTCCACTTTCTTGGCCTTTTTCTGCTCGTCAAGCACCCAGACATAGTTCTTATCATTTTCAGTCACAACACTTGTTAGAGGAACCAAAATGGCTTTACTCTTATTCTTAACCTCAACACTTACTGAGAATCCTTGTTTCAAATCACCGATTTCACTTGTAACATCGATGGTATATGGATATTTAGAACCAGAATTACCACCTGTTGCGGCAGTAGCTGCACTTGCTGCTTCACCACTAGTTTTAGGATAGTCAGAGATATAGCTAATCTTACCTGTCCAGCTCTTATCTTGGTAAACTTTAGAAGTAAAGGTTACTTCTTGTCCTACAGAGAGGTTGGCAAGGTTATATTCAGATAGTTCACCCTTAACTTGCAAGTTTTCATTACTTACGACATGAACGACTACTTGACTAGCTCCTGTTGGAGATTTAGAAACATTGTGGTTGACTTCAACCACAGTTCCCTCCAGGGTACTGAGAACCGTCATGGCATCCAACTGACTTTGAGCCTTACTTAATTGCGCTGCTGCATCTGCACGAGCATCACGGGCATCACCTAGTTGTGCATCAATAGATGAAACTGCATTTCCTGAGACTGGAGCTGGAGTTTGCCCTGCAGCTCCTTCGCCTCCTGCTGGTGCTGGTAACTGTGGAGCCGGAGCTGAAGCGGCTTCATTTCGTGCTTGATTGAGTTCATTGATATGACGATCTGCCTTAGCTACTGCTCGGCTAGCTGAATCATAGGCCGCCTGGGCTTCTGAACTACTGTACTTGACTAAAGCCTGTCCTTCGCTGACCTTATCACCCACAGAAACAAGGATTTCATCTAAATCTCCCTTACTAGCATCAAAATAAACATATTGTTCATTTTTTGCTGTTACTGTCCCTGACAATAAAACAGAGGACGCCACGCTTCCTTCCTTGGCAACAACAAGATGAGTAGGCTCATCTTTTACAGCGGTCTGAGATGGTTGTCTAAAGAGCAAAATCCCCCCAGCACCTAATACAACTACACTGGCAGCACCGATTGCTGCATACAATTGCCACTTTTTAGCTTTACGATTCTTCTTCATAATGAAACTCCTTTTTGATTTAAAGTCCTTAACAATATTATATAAAAATTAGCAAATATAAACAATAACCGTTCAGAACGAAATAATGACATTTCGGGATTTGATTATTGTTCGGAATCTATTTTTTATTACCATTGTACTAGTTATATAATACACTTTATTTTTCCTTTTTGCAAGCCTTTTCTTTAATTTTTTTGAACGTAGCAGATTTTTGCAATCAAATAAAAAAAAAGATAGAATATGACTATCAAAAAATGACACTCTACTATTTCACAGAGTATAAAGGAGTTTTCAATGAGAGAATATGACATCATTGCTATCGGTGGAGGTAGCGGAGGAATTGCTACCATGAACCGTGCTGGTGAACACGGAGCTAAAGCGGCCGTTATTGAGGAAAAGAAACTAGGTGGAACCTGCGTCAACATCGGCTGTGTTCCTAAGAAAATCATGTGGTACGGGGCGCAAATCGCTGAGACTTTCCATCAATTTGGAGAAGATTACGGCTTTAAGACTACTGATCTTAACTTTGACTTTGCAACCCTACGTCGTAATCGTGAAGCCTACATCGATCGCGCTCGTTCTTCTTATGATGGCAGTTTTAAACGCAACGGAGTAGACTTGATTGAAGGTCATGCTGAATTTGTAGATTCTCATACTGTCAGCGTAAATGGTGAACTGATTCGTGCTAAACATATCGTGATTGCTACTGGTGCCCAACCAAGTATTCCAAATGTTCCTGGTGCTGAACTAGGTGGCTCTTCTGATGATGTATTTGCTTGGGAAGAATTGCCAGAGTCGGTTGCTATTCTAGGCGCGGGTTATATTGCCGTTGAATTGGCTGGCGTACTCCACACCTTTGGTGTCAAGACAGATCTCTTTGTTCGTCGTGATCGTCCTTTACGTGGTTTTGATTCTTACATCGTTGAAGGTCTGGTCAAGGAAATGGAAAGAACAAACTTACCACTTCATACTCACAAAGTCCCTGTTAAGCTAGAAAAAACTGCTGAAGGCATTACCATTCATTTCGAAGATGGTACTAGTCACACAGCTAGCCAAGTTATCTGGGCTACAGGCCGCCGTCCAAACGTTAAGGGATTGCAACTTGAAAAAGCTGGAGTAACTCTGAACGAACGTGGCTTTATCCAAGTGGATGAATACCAAAATACTGTTGTTGAGGGAATCTACGCTCTAGGTGATGTAACAGGCGAAAAAGAACTGACTCCAGTTGCAATCAAGGCTGGACGTACCCTATCTGAACGTCTCTTTAACGGAAAAACTACTGCAAAAATGGATTACTCAACTATTCCAACTGTCGTCTTTTCACACCCTACTATCGGAACGGTTGGATTGACCGAAGAGCAAGCTATTAAAGAATACGGTCAAGACCAAATCAAGGTTTACAAATCAAGCTTTGCATCTATGTACTCTGCCGTTACTAGCAATAGACAAGAATCCCGTTTCAAACTCATAACAGCTGGTTTAGAAGAAAAAGTTGTCGGACTTCATGGAATTGGATACGGTGTTGATGAAATGATTCAAGGATTTGCAGTTGCTATCAAAATGGGAGCAACCAAGGCAGACTTTGATGCAACTGTGGCGATTCACCCAACTGCATCTGAAGAATTTGTAACTATGCGTTAATCGAAACAACAGAAGCTGATACAAATGTGTCTGCTTCTTTTTTGATGTTTTCGAATCGATGAAAACAACTTAACCAATAAGCAAAATCGGCCGTTACAGTTTTTGTTACCTTGTTTTAAAAAATTGGTTGACAATAATTACTCTACGAGTATAATAGTTACTATACATCAGAAAAGAGGTTAACTATTTTGAAAAAAGCTCATATTTATGCTATCCCTGCTATTGGAGCTGCTCTCATTGCTGTTTTGGCACAAATCAGTCTTCCAATTGGACCTGTTCCCTTCACTCTGCAAAACTTTGCAATCGGCTTGATTGCAACTGTCTTTAGACCAAGAGAGGCTGTACTTTCTGTTGGACTCTATCTTCTTCTAGGTGCTATCGGTCTTCCTGTTTTTGCAGGAGGTGGAGCTGGTTTTCAGGCTTTAGTTGGTCCTACTGCAGGCTATCTTTGGTTTTATCTTGTTTATTCTGGACTTACATCCTCTCT
Source organism: Streptococcus sp. CL6.22 (assembly GCF_049738055.1). Taxonomy (GTDB): domain Bacteria; phylum Bacillota; class Bacilli; order Lactobacillales; family Streptococcaceae; genus Streptococcus; species Streptococcus mitis_DJ. The sequence goes on from NZ_JBKOTV010000002.1 coordinate 105,336, forward strand.
AACCAACAGCAAGAGTAGTGTTGTCAAGATTTTTCTTGCAAACCTCTTGGGTGATACCCTTGTCTTTGTCGGCGGGATTCTCAGCTTGCATTTCCTAGCTGGAATGGCATTTGAAAAAGCTCTTGTTGTGGGGGTATTTCCCTTTATTATCCCAGACCTTGGTAAACTTCTGGCTATTAGTTTTATTAGCCGTCCCCTACTTCAACGCCTTAAAAATCAAGCTTACTTTGCTAACTAAAAAAGGATATCTAGTTGTCATGTCTCAATATCCTTTTCTTTCATTTTGAAAACTTAGTTGCCTTTAAAGGCATCCACCATTGTTTGAAATTCTTCATTGGAAAGAGTAATCCCTTTGCCCATTTTAGTATGATCTGGACTCCAAGCACGAATATCAAACTTTGCAGGAGCACCATTAAAGCTCACACGGTTGATTTCCTTGGTCCAACCTTTTTCGTTTTCAGAAAGAGTCAACAAGTGCTCTTCGATTTTAAATGTAAATTCTGCCATTTTCTTCTCCTTTTTTAGCTTTCATTTGATTATTCGTAAAATCTTGTAGATTTTAGGAAAATTTTATATAATATTGATATAAAAGAAGGGAGGCCACTATGAGACATAAATTCCAGCAAGTTCTAGATAAAATACATGACTTTTTAAATGGACATGACCAACCAGACCAGACTGAAAGCAACTCCCTTACAGCCACTATTGAAGAGGCTATCCAGAAACAAACCGCTGTTCACCTTATCTTGTCTGAGACAAGTTTTACAGGTGACATCATCAAATACGATCAGCAACGCCAGCAAATTATCGTGAAAAATTTTGCTAAAAATGTGACCCGTATTATCCGCATAAGCGATATTCAACGCCTACGATTTGTCCCTTCAACTGTCCAAACAGCCCAAAAAAATAGATTTAAGAAAGAGTGAGATGTAGTTGCTTCATCCCACTCTTTTTTCTTAGCGAATTTGTTCAAAATGTAAATGAACCGCGATATGATCTCCATAACCACTTCTTTCCAAGTCACGTTGTAGACGATAGGAAATGTAGTGTTCTGCTATGGTAATGTAACCTGCACCCAGTAAACGATGTTCAACCATAGACTGAATCATGCTGATGGTAGCACGTTCCACCTTGGCCTCTTCCAAATCCAAAACCACTTTCTTAGTGACTTGTGCAAGGTTTTGACGCAAATCATCTGTCAAGACATAGACAGTCTGGGCTGCCTTTAAGATAGCTTGGTAAATCTTATCTGGATTAAATTCAGCAATTTCTCCATCACGTTTGATTACTTGCATAGGTATCTCCTTTATTCTTTGTTTTCTTTGATTTCTGCCAGCATTTTTTCTTCTTCTGCTGTCAGTTGATAATGTTCAAGCAAATCCGGTCTGCGTTCATAGGTTTTCTTTAAACTCTCGTACAATCGCCACTGACGAATTTTTTCATGGTGCCCGCTCATCAGTACATCTGGCACAACCATACCTCGATAATCGTAGGGACGTGTGTACTGAGGATATTCAAGAAGGCCAGAAGAAAAACTATCATCTTGGTGGCTGGACTCCTTACCAATCACTTCTGGAATCAGGCGTACCGTAGCATCAATCATGGTCATAGCCGCCAACTCTCCACCAGTCAGGACATAGTCCCCCAAGGAAATCTCATCTGTCACCAAGGTCTTAATACGCTCATCATAACCCTCATAGTGCCCACAGATAAAGATTAGTTCTTCCTCTTGAGCCAAATCCTCAGCATAAGCCTGATCAAACTGCTTTCCAGCTGGATCGAGGAGAATAACGCGCGGATTTTTCTTTTCAATAGCATCAAAGGCATCGAAAATAGGTTGTGCTCGTAGCAACATCCCCTGACCGCCTCCGTAGGGCTCATCGTCTACATGGCGGGCCTTTTCAGCATTTTCTCGAAAATTATGATACTGGATATCCAAGAGCCCTTTTTCTCGAGCCTTTCCAACAATTGAGTGCTCCAGTGGAGAAAACATCTCTGGAAAGAGGGTTAAAATATCAATCTTCATCGTCTAACCCTTCTAAGATTTCCACATCGACGCGGTTATTAGGAATATCAACATTGAGAACCACTGGTGGGATATAAGGTAATAATAAATCACGCTTTCCTTTCCGCTTGACCACCCAGACATCGTTGGCACCTGGTTGCAGGATTTCCTTGATGGTTCCAATCAGGTTCTCTCCCTCATAGACTTCCAAACCGATAATCTCATGATAATAAAATTCACCATCGTCTAGGTCATTCAAATCTTCCTCAGCGACCTTGAGACTGTACCCCTTGTACTTTTCGATAGCGTTGATATGGTACATATCTTTGAATTTAATAATGTCAAAGTTCTTCTGTTTACGGTGGCTAGCGATGGTCACTGTTTGAACAAACTGATCTTTTTCATCAAACAAGGCCAACTCAGCCCCTTTTTTAAACCGTTCTTCTGCAAAATCCGTCACAGACAAGACTCGCATCTCACCCTGCAACCCCTGCGTATTGACGATTTTCCCAACATTAAAGTAGTTCATCTTGTCTCCTGTAGTCTATTTCTTTCCATCTTATTCTGACAATTCTCGAATAATAGTCGCAATTTTTTCTGATTCTGACCATTGTAAATAATGGTGATTCCCTCCTAAAATGAGTTTAGTATTGGAAGTCCAATATTCTGATTCTCTGTACTCTTTTTCTCTATAAGGCTGACAAAAAATAAATACAGGGGTATAAGCTTCTATCGACAAATTCTCAAAATCTTCCTCAGTAATCTCTCCAGATATCTGAAATTCTGGATCTTGATTTTCCAACTCTGAGCCTTTTTCTTGCATTATTTTCCAGATTTCTTTATTAATTTCAGGGCTAAATGTCTCTTGAGTTAAGTTCTTAAAATAAAGTTCAGGACCACACTCGTCAATCAGCCTCATCTGCTCTTCCATTTCTGGATAAGGATTTTCTGAAAAATCAGCAAACATGACGTTTTTAGTTGTCGGTTCAATTGCTACTAAAGCATGACACTTAATTGGTTTGTTGAGCAATTTGCAAGCTAAAATTCCACTCAAACTATGTACACAAAGTATATATTCAGAAATCCCTAATTCTTCAAGTACTTTATAAACCGCATCTGCAAGATTATCTAGATTTTTTCCAGCTTGGTCATGAATCGGACTCCTACCTGTGTTCGGAAAATCAATTGTCAAATAACCAATTGTAGGAGGAAGTTTTTCAAGTATAAGTGAAAAATTTTCATAACTTGGTAGTAAACCTGCACCACTTAAACAAACTAGCATTTTCTTTTGCTTTTGATAAGTAACAGAGAGACTACCAATTTCTGTAGATACTTCAATCCTCTTCATAGAGAAATCCACTCGTTCTATATAATGAATTATTAAAAATCCTTATCCTTTATTTTAACACGTTCCAAGGATTTTCTCAAGTTGGATAAATCTCATCTTACAGAGCTACTACTTCTTCAAAGAATTCACCTATTATCTGATTAAACTCTTCAGGATGATCATTCATTGGTTGGTGTTTACTATCTGAAATCGTTACTTGACGCGCATTGGGATTTAAGGCAATGATCCCATCATAGATCATTTTTAGGTGTTTGGGAAAATCATTTTCGCCTCTTACTAATAGCATAGGAGGATTGCCATGATAACCTTCTATCTCATGGACAGCCAAAAAACCTGTGATTCCAAGGTTCAAAAAAACATCTCTCCCAGTTTCTATAATGGCCGTCTTGACTAATTCTCTTGTGATAGAGTTATCACTACACATTTTTGAGTTCTTATCTGCAATCAACTTCCAAGGAATCGTTTTGTACATAAGGGAACTATATTTTATGCGATTTCTCTCTTTATCTGATAGGTAACGATGCTGTCCCCAACTATCTACCATGACCAAGGCTAGAACTCTTTCTGGATGGCGATAGGTATACTCTTGAAGTGGATTTCCTCCCCAAGAATGACCAACCAATATCACCTTATCCAACTGGAAATAGGACAAAATAGCATCTACATCTTGAACAGCACCTTCTAAGTCGGGTAGGCCAACTTTCATAGGTGATTCACCCTGTCCTCTAACATTGACAAAGTAGAGGTCAAATCCTTCAAAGGCACCATACTGGTGGGCCCACATCTGACTACGGCCACAAGCTCCATGATAAAAAATAATGTGGCCTTTATTTGTATTTCCATGACGATGATAAACAACCAAATCACAATCTACGACTGGTATAACGTGACGTACCAAAGTATCAGGTTTTCTGTTATAAAAAGCAATAGCTTCAGCTATATCATTTTGCTTCATTATTACACTCTCTCCTCTTTATCCTAGTGTCATTCTTTTTATCTATTTTATCATGCTATATTAAAATCATCGTTTTCTAAACTTAATTTCATTAAAATTTTTGAATTTTCTGTATCATTTAGATTAAGAAAAAGACTGCTATGCAATCTTTACTTTTTTCTCATCAGATTCATGCCTAAAATTCCAGCAATAATCATAGTGGCTCCTATCACATGGTAGCTATAAATTGGTTCGTGGAGGATAAGAGCTCCTGCTAGAATGGTCAAAACTGTTCCAAGATTACCAAAGACACTGACGGTTGATGCTCCAAGTCGAACAATTGCATAGATAGAGAGACTACCAGTAACGATAGAGGCTAAAATTCCCAAATAAAGGATGGAAAACAGATAAGGAAGCTGTCCGAGAGGTGCAACGTAGGCTAATATGTTGCCATCTAGATAGTGCGAGGTCAGACTCAGCGTATTAAAAGTGACGAAGCCAACAAATATCACAACAGCTGTCATATCCATGGCCCGATAGCGACCTCCTTTAGCCTTGCTGAGGATATTGTTTATTGCATTGGCGAGAACAGATCCCAACATCAAGAGAAAGCCAAAGCTAGCAGTCTCAGTACCAAAGTTAGCTCCCTTACTAAGGAAGATGAAAACAACTCCTGCTACGGATAAAAATAAAAAGAACTTTTGAAGCAAGCTTGTCTTTTCTTTGAGAAAGGCCGATGCTAAAAGGAGCGTAAAAATCGGGACAAGAGCCTGTAAAATTCCAGCTTCAGAAGACGATATATACTGTAAAGCAAAGGATTGAAAAATAAAAAAGAAAAGCGGATAGAAAAGACTCATAGGAAGAATAGAAAGAATATCTTTTCTACTTAAACTCACTCTGATAAGTTTGATTTGATGTAAAACAACCATTACTAAAGCTGCGATTGTATAGCGATGCGCTAAGTTTGTGAGAGGACTGGCATAGCCTAAAGCAATCTTAGTAAATAAAAAAGAAAATCCAATGATGGCTGAAAAGGATAAGGCTGCTAGGTAAGCTTTTCTTTTCTCGTTCATAGACTGTTACTCCTTTTAAAAATAGCTATTCTAAAGATTGATTGACTAGAATTCTTTGAGACTGTCTTTCCATTGTAGCATAGTAGAATCCTAGATGCTATTTCTAGGATTAGTATTTTATGCCTACTATCACCGTTTATCTAGTTCATTGACTAAAAAAGACTCTACAAGTCTAATCTGCTTTTCTCGTTCTTGTCTCACAAGTTCTAGCTTGTCTACCTCTTGGAAATTCCTTACTTTGATAGCATAATCCACCATTTTCCTTGCTTTCTCTTTCTTATATTTACTAATACCTTCTTTATTAGTAAAAATCATTTATTATTGTCTTAGAGGTCCCCCTTCAAAAATCCTTCCAAATCTCGTTCATGCTGATATTTGATGGATGCTATTTTACACTTCTCCACACAAAAAAAGCGAGACATTCGTCCCGCCCTTCTTATTTTTCGTCAATAACGATTCTTACTTTTTTGTCTTCAGTTGGGACAGAGTAGACAATCGTTCTTATCGCAGAAATAGTGCGACCCTTACGACCGATTACACGACCCACATCACTTTGATCAAGATCCAAATGATATTCCAAAAACTCTGGTGTATCTTCAATCTTGATAGTTAAGGCATCTGGTTGTGAAATCAAGGGTTTCACAATCGCAATAATGAGATTTTCAATCGTATCCATCTGTCAACCTACTTTAAACTTATTTTGAGAATTTAGAATCGTGGAATTTCTTCAATACACCTTCTTTTGAAAGGATGTTGCGAACTGTATCTGAAGGTTGAGCTCCATCAGCCAACCATGCAAGAACGCGGTCTTCTTTCAAAGTTACTTGGTTTTCAGCAACAAGTGGGTTGTAAGTTCCAACTGTTTCGATGAAACGTCCGTCACGTGGTGAACGTGAATCTGCTACGTTGATACGGTAGAAAGGTTTTTTCTTAGAACCCATACGAGTCAAACGGATTTTAACTGCCATTTTTAAATTCTCTTTTCTTATTTTTTTATTTCGGTGAAATAGCTGAGCTATTTAGCACATGTTCTATTATAGCAGATTTCTAGCAGGTGTCAAGAAAAAAACTTGACAGACTATAAAATTTTTAAACCTTTTAGAAATTTGTTATATTTTTAAAGAAAAATCAGAAAGAGAATGTCATGAATCCTTTTTTAGAAACATTTTATAAAGACCACCAAGTCAAACCCTTCATATCGCCTGAACGAGATTTGAATACTTGGCTCCTAAATCCTAAGCCCGTTCCCAAACGAAATATGGACTTATGAGCAGATGATTTGCTTGCAGGTGATATCATTCTACTATGGAGAATCCAGTTTGGTACTTTTACCACCGAAACCTAGTTCCCAAAATACTTCGAGTACACTTATGGTATTGATACCTCTAATCAAGCGATTTTATGGTTGGCTTCCTCTTAAACTGTCTTGTCACTAATATTTGAAATCCACTTCCTTTTAAGGTACAATGGTAGAAATGAATTTTTGAGAGGAATAGAATGAAAAAACTAGCAACCCTTCTTTTACTATCCACTATAGCCCTAGCTGGATGTAGCAGCATCCAACGTAGTTTGCGTGGTGATGACTATGTAGATTCTAGCTTGGCCGCTGAGGAAAGCTCCAAAGCAGCTGCCCAATCTGCCAAGGAGTTAAATGATGCTTTGACAAACGAAAACGCCAATTTCCCACAACTATCTAAAGAAGTTGCTGAAGACGAGGCTGAAGTGATTCTCCACACAAGCAAAGGTGATATTCGTATTAAGCTCTTCCCTAAACTCGCTCCTTTAGCGGTTGAAAACTTCCTCACTCACGCCAAAGAAGGCTACTATAACGGCATTACCTTCCACCGTGTCATCGATGGCTTCATGGTTCAAACTGGAGATCCAAAAGGGGACGGTACAGGTGGGCAGTCCATCTGGCATGACAAGGATAAGACTAAAGACAAGGGAACTGGTTTCAAAAACGAGATTACTCCTTATCTCTATAACATCCGTGGTGCTCTTTCTATGGCTAATACTGGTCAACCAAACACCAATGGCAGCCAGTTCTTCATCAACCAAAACTCTACAGATACCTCTGCTAAACTCCCTACAAGCAAGTATCCAAAGAAAATCATCGAAGCCTATAAAGAAGGGGGAAACCCTAGTCTAGATGGCAAACACCCAGTCTTTGGTCAAGTGATTGACGGTATGGATGTTGTAGATAAAATTGCTAAAGTCGAAAAAGATGAGAAAGACAAACCAACTACTGCTATTACTATTGATAGCATCGAAGTGGTGAAAGACTACGATTTTAAATCTTAAAAACCAAAAAATACAGTATCCACATTCGGTACTGTATTTCTTTTACTCTCATTCTTAAGTTAAATTATTAAAATCCCATATTTGGTCCATCCAGCCTTCATAGAAGTCTGGTTCGTGACAGACCATAAGGATAGACCCTTTGTATTCTTTAAGAGCACGTTTGAGTTCATCCTTGGCATCCACATCCAGGTGGTTGGTTGGCTCGTCCAGCACTAAAACGTTGTTTTCACGATTCATCAAGAGACAGAAACGAACCTTGGCTTGTTCCCCACCTGACAAGACCTGAATTTGACTTTCAATATGCTTTGTTGTCAAACCACAACGGGCAAGGGCTGCGCGGACTTCTGCTTGGTTGAGAGCTGGAAAGGCATTCCAGACAGCCTCTAGTGGTGTTTGACGATTGCCACCTTCTACTTCCTGCTCAAAATAACCAAGTTCTAGGTAGTCACCGCGTTCCACTTCCCCAGCGATTGGCGGAATAATGCCTAAGAGAGACTTCAAGAGAGTTGTTTTCCCGATACCATTTGCCCCGATAATAGCAACCTTTTGATTGCGCTCAAAGGTTAGGTTTAAGGGCTTGGTCAGAGGACGGTCGTAACCAATTTGCAAATCCTTGGCTTGAAAGATAAAGCGCCCTGGTGTACGAGCTGGTTTGAAATCAAAGGATGGCTTTGGTTTCTCACTTTGCAGTTCGATAATATCCATCTTATCCAATTTCTTCTGACGGGACATGGCCATGTTTCGTGTTGCAACACGCGCTTTGTTTCGGGCAACAAAGTCCTTAAGGTCTGCAATTTCTTTCTGCTGACGTTCGTAGGCTGCCTCTAGCTGAGATTTTTTCATAGCATAGACTTCTTGGAACTGGTAGTAGTCACCAGAATAACGCGTCAGCTGTTGATTTTCCACATGGTAAACAATATTGATAACGTCATTTAGGAATGGAATATCGTGTGAAATAAGGACAAAGGCATTCTCATAGTTTTGGAGATAGCGCTTGAGCCAATCAATATGCTCAGCATCCAAGTAGTTGGTCGGCTCGTCCAACAGCAAGATATCAGGCTTTTCAAGGAGGAGTTTAGCCAAAAGTACCTTGGTTCTTTGCCCACCTGACAAAGAGGTTACATCTGTATCCATGCCAAAGTCCATAACACCAAGGGCACGCGCTACTTCGTCAATCTTAGCATCCAAGGTATAGAAATCACGACTCTCCAAACGGTCTTGAAGTTCTCCCACTTCTTCCATGAGAGCATCAACATCCGCTCCGTCTTCAGCCATTTCCATATAAAGGTCATTGATACGAGCTTCCGCTTTGAAAAGCTCATCAAAAGCTGTACGGAGAACATCACGTACCGACTGTCCTTCAGCAAGGACAGAGTGCTGATCCAAGTAACCAGCAGTCACATATTTGGACCATTCAACCTTCCCTTCATCTGACAGCATTTTACCAGTCACGATACTCATAAAGGTTGATTTCCCTTCACCATTGGCACCGACCAGACCGATATGTTCTCCCTTGAGGAGACGGAAGGACACATCTTCAAAAATTGCACGGTCACCAAAACCATGACTCAGATTTTTAACTTCTAAAATACTCATATTAATTCCTTATCTTGTTTTTATGTAATCGTTTATAAAGTAGCCAAGCCAGATAGCCACCCAAAGTATTGGTCCACAAATCATCAATCTCAAAGACGCGATTAAAATCAAAGACAAAGTCCAAGACTAACTGCGTACACTCAATTCCAAGACTCACTAGAAAGCTAAAAAGTAGCACCTTTTTTGTTTTCCGCAAGTTTGGAAGGAGATAAAGGAGTTGGAAAACAAGAGGAAAAAGCAAGAAGACATTGAGGATATTTTGTAAAAAAATCCAAAATAATTGTCCTACATCACTCACTTCGCCCAGTTTCCAGAGAGAATTGAAAGGAGTCAAAAGAAAAACCAGGCGTCCAAGATGCTGAATACCTGGAGTTTCCACTCCCACGGGAGAATGTTCTTGAGGAGTAAAGCAAAAATAGACGATACAAATGCTATAGAAAATGACTCCCCAAACCAAAATATGATTATAAGTTTTCTTCATCATTAAGGATTGACTGCTGCGACTGCTTTCTGGCGGTCACGTTTCATTGTGTTAGAGCGCAATTGTCCACAAGCTGCATCAATATCTGTACCATGCTCTTGACGAACAACACAGTTGACCCCTTTTTTCTTAAGCGTATCATAGAAGGCCAGGACGCGCTCTTTAGGACTACGGCTATATTGGTCATGCTCACTAACTGGGTTATAAGGAATCAAGTTGACATAAGACAATTTCTTGATGTTCTTGAGCAATTCAGCCAATTCTAAGGCTTGTTCTACACCGTCATTTACTTCATTGAGCATGATATACTCAAAGGTTACACGACGATTGGTTGTTTCGATATAGTACTCAATAGCAGCAAAGAGTTTTTCAATCGGAAAGGCACGGTTAATCTTCATGATGCTTGAACGCAACTCATTGTTAGGTGCGTGAAGGGAAACGGCAAGATTGACCTGAACTCCTTCATTAGCAAAATCACGAATTTTATGGGCCAAACCTGAGGTTGAAACCGTAATGTGACGAGCACCGATAGCCATTCCCTTGTCATCATTGATGGTACGGACGAAATTCAAGACATTGTTGTAGTTATCAAAGGGCTCACCGATACCCATGACAACGATATGGCTGACGCGTTCGTCCTGACCACGCTCATCAAAGTATTTCTGAACCAGCATGATTTGTGCTACGATTTCACCGTTATTGAGGTCACGTTGTTTCTTAATCAAACCAGAAGCACAGAAGGTACAACCGATATTACAGCCGACCTGAGTGGTCACACAGACTGACAAACCATAGTGTTGACGCATGAGTACTGTCTCAATCAACATACCATCAGGCAATTCAAAAAGATATTTAACGGTACCATCAGCAGACTCTTGAACGATACGCTGTTTCAAGGGATTGACCACAAATTGGTCATTGAGCTTAGCAATCAAATCCTTGGAAAGGTTGGTCATCTCTTCAAATGACTGGACACGTTTACGGTAAAGCCATTCCCAGATTTGGTCTGCACGGAATTTCTTTTCTCCCTGCTCCAAAACCCACTCCTGCATGGTTTGACGTGTTAAACTATAAATTGACGGTTTCATTTCTTCTCCTTATTCTCTACTCACTTCTGACGAATGACAAAATGACGTTGCCCCTTGTCCACTTTCTGAGAATGCTGGTCTTTCTGACGACGTCTATTTTTCTTATCTGCATTCGGTTTTCGTTTTGTTTGAGCCGGTTTCTTTCCTTTTTTAGAAGGTGTTTCTTCTTCCTTCTTACGCATTTTCTTGTCAAACGATGCTCGCTTAGGGGCTTCATTTTCTAAGACAAAATAAGCACAACCATAACTACAATACTCTAAAAGGTAGTCTTGTAAACGACTGATTTTTTCAAGTTTTTCTTCTGTTCGGTCATCCTTGTAAAAACCTCGTAGGCGAAGCTGTTCGTTGCTCCAATCTCCCACGATATAATCAAACTTGGTTAAGACTTCTGAAAAACGCTGATTAAAAGCCGTCACATCAAAGGCATCCTTGATATTTTCCACCAAGGAAAAAGCTATCCCTTCCGTTTCGACCTTGTCCCCATGTAAATGAAACTCAGGACCAGGAAACTTGTTATAGTTGTATAATTCAGGTGCAATTTCTTTTCGCATAGATATCCTTTTTTCACGATTACTTAATACTTTATTCTACCATAATTTCTAGCAGTTAGCACGTTTCTCATAAAAATGAAAAAAGTCTGACGATTTTGTCAGACCAAAATAATATAACCTTAAAAAGAGAAGAACAATTCTTCCCTCCAACTATCATTATTTAGCAGCTGTGTACAATTCATCTACTTTGTTCCAGTTGATCACTGAGAAGAAAGCTTTGATGTAGTCAGGACGCACGTTGCGGTATTTCACGTAGTAAGCATGTTCCCAAACGTCCAAGCCCAAGATTGGTTTTTTGCCTTCTGAGATTGGTGTGTCTTGGTTTGCTGTTGAAGTCACTTCAAGTTTCCCTTCTTTGTTGACAACCAACCATGCCCAGCCAGAACCAAAACGAGTTGTTGCTGCTGCAGTGAAGGCTGCTTGGAATTCTTCAAATGAACCAAATGTTGCATCGATTGCTACTGCAAGTTCTGCTGATGGAGCTGTTTTTTCAGGAGTCATCAATTCCCAGAAAAGAGCGTGGTTCAAGTGTCCACCACCGTTGTTGATAAGTGCTTGACGGATATCAGCTGGGATAGATTCTACATCAGCAAGCAAGGCTTCAAGATCTTCACCGATTTCAGGGTGTTTTTCAAGAGCTGCATTAGCATTGTTGACATAAGTTTGATGGTGTTTGTCATGGTGCAAGTGCATTGTTTCCGCATCGATGTATGGTTCCAAAGCGTCGTATGCATATGGAAGATCTGGTAAGATAATAGCCATCTGTAATACCTCTTTTTCTTTCTATATGAAAATGATAACGCAAACATTCACTTTTTTCAAGTTTTTTGCTTATAGATGAAGAAATCACTGAAATACTTTCTAATAATACTCTTCGAAAATCTCTTCAAACCGCGTCAACTTCGCCTTGCCGTAGATATGTTACTGACTTCGTCAGTCTTATCTACAACCTCAAAACAGTGTTTTGAGCTGACTTCGTCAGTTTCATCCGCAACCGCAAAAACATGTTTTGAGCTGACTTCGTCAGTCTTATTTACAACCTCAAAGCAGTGCTTTGAGCAACCTGCGGCTAGCCTCCTAGTTTGCTCTTTGATTTTCATTGAGTATAAAATAAGTAAATCACTAAGAAACCCACGACAAGATAATCCTGACGCGGGTTGTAGTTTCAAAAAAATATCAGTTTACCTGACTAGCAATCTGTAAGAGTGCCTTTTCAAAAAGGAAACTCTTTTCATAAAGACCTGTCTTAATCTGATAGTCTGTCTCAATCAAATAAGAAATAGCTTGCTTCAAAAAGCTCAAGGAAAGTCCTCGAGCATCCCTCAGCGCAAACTTGATTTGATAGGGATTTGGATTGCGTCCGAGAAAACTTCCTAGACTACTTGCAATCTGCGATTCTGTTTGCCCAGACTCCGACAAAATCTTCACCTGAGTAAAAGTCCGAAATTGTCCTAGCATGACTGCAATCAACTTGATTTCATCTTCTCCTTGCAAGGTCAAGTCTCTAACCAAATCGCGCGCCTGGTCCATCTTTTTAGTCAGAATAAACTGAGTTAAATCAAAAATATTGTCCTGCAAGGTCTTGGGAATTGCGTTAACAATATCCTCTTCCTCGATAACAGAGTCTTCCTTATAGGACTGTAAAAAGAGGAGATTTTTCTGGATTTCACTAAATTGGAAACCAGACTTGACGAGAAGATTTTCAAAAGAATGATTGGCAAACTGCAGACCTTGTTTCTGGCTCCACTTTTGGAAATACTGGCGCAATTCTTGTTCTTTTGCTTCTACTGCATCAAAGACCTTGGCATCACGCTTAAGTAATTTTACCAGCCGTCTTTTACTATCCAGCTTTCCTTCTGCAAAGATTAACAACTTGGTTGTTGGTGAAGGGTTATCAAGGTATTCTTCGAACGACTTGAGCTCATCATCTGTCAAAAAGCGCTTTTTAGCAGTCGTGATATCGACAAAATGATCCAATATCACGATTTTCTCATCCGCAAAGAAAGGAAGGCTGACCAACTCCAGTTCCACATCCTTGTAGACCACTTCTTTCATATCAAAGTAGGCAAAGTTGAGGTCAGCAGAATCATAACCAATCTGTTTCAACACTTGACTCTTCATCACTTCAAACTGACCCTGGTCTGTCCCTGTAAATAGGCTCAGACTAGGTAAATTTGATAAAGTCAATTTCTGACTTTCTTCAATGGCTAGCATCTTCTCTCCTTTCTTCTGATTTTTAATGAATTTAATCAATATAGCGTAATTTCCCACGGAAATCTTCTAGGCTCTCGTACCCTTTTTCCGACATGATTTCTTTTAGTTCATTGGTAATGCGGTCAAAAGCACCAACTCCTTCTTTGTGAAGGGTGGTTCCCACCTGCACCATACTTGCTCCACAGAGGATATGTTCAAAGGCATCTCGACCAGTCAGAACGCCACCTGTTCCGATAATTTGGATTTGAGGATTTAAGCGTTGGTAGAAAGCATGAACATTAGCTAGAGCAGTTGGTTTAATATACTCCCCACCAATGCCCCCAAAACCATTTTTAGGACGGATAACAACAGACTCATCTTCTATATAAAGGCCGTTTCCGATTGAGTTGACGCAGTTGACAAACTTAAGAGGATACTTATTGAAAATAGCTGCCGCTTGGTCAAAGTGAACAATGTCAAAATATGGTGGCAATTTAATTCCAAGAGGCTTTGTGAAGTAGGCAAATACCTCTGCCAAAATCCGGTCTGTTGTCTCAAAATCATAGGCAATCTGAGGTTTTCCTGGAACATTTGGACAGGAGAGGTTTAGCTCAGTCAGACCACGAAAATCACTCTCTTGGACTTTTTTCAAGATAGTATGGGTTTCCTCTGGAGACATGCCGACTAGAGATAGGAAGAAAGTTCGGTTTGGCTCTTTTTCTTGCAAATCCAAAAGATAATCCAAATAATAGTCTAAGCCATTATTTGGCAAGCCCATAGAGTTGATAGAACCAAGTGGAACATCTTGATAGCGTGGCTCAGGATTCCCCTGACGAAAGTCCAAGGTTGCTGTCTTAGTCACAAAAGTTCCTGCCGCTGAGTTTTTAACGCCCTCTAACTCTGCTATCGTCATACAAGCCACACCTGCTGCATTCATCAAACAATTGTCAAACTCAAAACCAGCAATTTGCGTTTTCGTTGATACCATGATTCTGATCCTCCAGATTCCTTTTATTGCTAATATTATACCACATTTTCAGATTTTCTCTTTAAGAAAGGCATTTATAAGAAAAACGTTCGTTTTTTATCTATTTCCAAAAAGCCTCAAAACTAAATGTCAAAACTAAATTGATAGAATTTTTAGAAAATTTCTGTTTTTTTCTTTACAGTAAAAAAAAATTCTGCTATAATGACTCACATAATTAAATTAGAATTTAAGGAGAACGATATGACATCTGCTAAAGAATATATCCAAAGCGTGTTTGAAACTGTAAAAGCTCGTAACGGGCACGAGGCTGAGTTCCTCCAAGCTGTTGAAGAATTTTTCAACACTTTGGAACCTGTATTTGAAAAACACCCTGAGTATATCGAAGAAAATATCTTGGCACGTATTACTGAACCAGAGCGCGTGATTTCTTTCCGTGTTCCTTGGATTGACCGTGATGGAAAAGTTCAAGTAAACCGTGGTTACCGTGTTCAATTCAACTCAGCTGTTGGACCATACAAAGGCGGACTTCGTTTCCACCCAACTGTAAACCAAGGGATCTTGAAATTCCTCGGATTTGAACAAATCTTCAAAAATGTCTTGACTGGACTTCCTATCGGTGGAGGTAAAGGTGGATCAGACTTCGATCCTAAAGGTAAAACAGATGCTGAAGTGATGCGCTTCTGCCAAAGCTTCATGACTGAATTGCAAAAATACATCGGCCCATCACTTGACGTACCTGCTGGTGATATCGGTGTTGGTGGACGTGAAATTGGTTACCTTTACGGTCAATACAAACGCCTTAACCAATTTGATGCTGGTGTCTTGACTGGTAAACCTCTTGGATTTGGTGGTAGCTTGATTCGTCCAGAAGCAACTGGTTACGGTTTGGTTTACTATACTGAAGAAATGCTTAAAGCTAACGGTAACAGCTTTGCTGGTAAGAAAGTTGTTATTTCAGGTTCTGGTAACGTTGCTCAATACGCTCTTCAAAAAGCGACTGAACTTGGTGCAACTGTTATCTCTGTATCTGACTCAAATGGTTATGTCATCGATGAAAATGGTATCGACTTCGATCTTTTGGTTGACGTTAAAGAAAAACGTCGCGCTCGTTTGACTGAGTATGCAGCTGAGAAAGCAACTGCTACTTATCATGAAGGTTCTGTATGGACTTACGCTGGAAACTATGACATCGCTCTTCCATGTGCGACTCAAAACGAAATCAACGGTGAAGCAGCTAAACGTTTGGTTGCTCAAGGCGTTATCTGTGTATCTGAAGGTGCCAACATGCCAAGCGACCTTGATGCCATCAAAGTCTACAAAGAAAATGGTATCTTCTACGGACCTGCCAAAGCTGCCAACGCTGGTGGTGTAGCCGTTTCAGCTCTTGAAATGAGCCAAAATAGCCTTCGCCTCTCATGGACTCGTGAAGAAGTTGATGGACGTCTCAAAGACATCATGACAAACATCTTCAATACAGCTAAAACAACTTCAGAAACATACGGTCTTGATAAAGACTACCTTGCAGGAGCTAACATTGCTGCCTTTGAAAATGTAGCAAACGCTATGATTGCACAAGGTATTGTTTAAGATTCATTTGCTTAATCCTCAATCGCTACGATTGGGGATTTTTATGTTGAATCCAAAAAAACTCACCATTAACAGTGAGTTTTAACATCAGAATTTATTTTACTTTCATTAGGGCAGATGACAAACATTCAACAATCTCATCAACTGCTTCATCTATGTTTATAGTTTCTTCATCATTCAACATCATGGGAATAAGATAAGAAAAACTCAATGCTAAAATGTATCGAACAATTCTTTCATTTGACCAATTTAGAATAAGTCCTTTTTCTTTAAATTGATTTAAAACAGGGCTAATTGGTTCTATTATAGATTGAACAATAATATTTCCTAACTGGATAGAAAGATTTTTATCAATAAAAGAACGCCCCAAGAGAATTTTAACATGCATTTGATTCTCCTGAATGAAAAAGAGCCTATCTCGAACAATACTTTTTAAAAAGAAGGGAAAATTTTCTTGATCTACTGTGAATTTTTTTTCTGAGAAATCCGCAATTACTTCTGGAATAACCTGTTCTAGAAAAGTAGATAAAATGACTTCTAAAATACCTTCCTTTGTTTTAAAGTAACTAAAAACAGTTCCTTCTGACACTCCAGCGCGTTCGGCAATAAGGCTGGACGTTGTATTCTCAAATCCAATTTCTGAGAATAATTTTAAGCTTGATAATAATACTCGACGTTGTTTCAAGCTCAAGTTGCTAACTTCTAACGTCTGAGCATACTTTTGTTCTAAACTTTCCATCGCTAGCACCTCTCTTCTACTCTCTTACTTTTACGACTTTTTTGCCTCGACTGTGTCCCATTTTCAGACTACGATAGGCTTCTCTAACTGACTTTAGAGAAAAGTCATACACTTGATCAATTTTCAGCTGAATCTTCCCGTCTGAGACCATTTCAGCTAAAGTGCTAAAATCATCATATGTGGAATGTCTCGGACCAGTAAACTGAGCACCTTTTATCATAACATAGGGTGAAGGTACTAATGTCCCAATAGCTGTCCCCTTCAAGCCTAAACTAAAAGCCAATCTAACATAATCAGATCCATAACAATCCAAAAATTTTGTAATAGGCGTTGGACTAGCTGATAGAAGAGCCTTCTTGATATTCTCTTCGTAACTTACTGGTATAGCACCTAAAGACTTCAGATACTCTGCATTTTTCTTACTTGCTATTCCAATCACTGTCGCCCCCTTAGCAACTGCATACTGTACTGCAATACTTCCAATACCTCCTGCTGCAGCTGAAATAACAACAGTATCTCTTGAATTTAAACCGATTCTTCTAAAAGCCCCACCCACAGTTAGAGCAGCTACTCCCATAGTAGCTGCGTGAGTCATGTCGATCATCTCTGGTTTCAATACAATTTCTGATTCATTGACACAAATTTCTGTTGCTAAAGCTCCCCTATTAGTTCCCAAACCAGGATCGCTAATCATTGTTCCAAACACCTTATCTCCTACTGAAAACCTAGTTACTTCATTTCCAACTTCTGTAATATCTCCAGAAAAATCTCTCCCCACACCTCTTGGAAATAAAGATGATTTAGATTCAAACCAACGACTTGGTTTCCTTAATTTCGTTATAAAAGATAGAAATCGAAGGGGTTTCGCTCCCTCAAAAGTTTTATAATCAATAGGATTTAAACCAACAGCATGAACTTCTACTCTCACCTGATTTACCTCCAAGGCTGTAGAGTCTATCTTCAGCAAATCCAAGACCTCTTCGTTACCGAAACGACTGTACTCTATTGCTTCAACAACCATTTTCTTTACTCCTTAATTTCACAAAAATTGAGTGAACACTCATTTTTATAAATTATACTCTTAATTTGTAAGAAAATCAATATTATCGTTTGATAACGATTTATGACATGATACAAATATCTATCATTTCGATTTACCAATATGATTCTTTCAATCTAACTCTCCTCACTTTTAAAGATTCCTTTCCCTTTTTTGCCCCATGTAATAAAAAAATAAAAACCGCTACTCCTAAGAATAGCGGTTTAATCATGTTTTTAAGCTACTAATGTAGTTACTCTATTATTTAAGAGTAACAACTTGCTAATCTTATTTCCGCCCAGTATTAGTGGGTTAATTCCTCCATTTTCAACTTTGGCAGGAATTTGGTAGGTAAATTGATAATCCAAGATTATCTAAACTGTTTGTAATCTCTTCTGAAATTGTTGAATCACCTGAATAATACCAGTGACTATATGTATTCAACGTGGTTGACTTATCAGCGTGTCCTAATCGATATGAAACATATAAAGTATCCTTATGTAACACATTTATAAGGTAAGATGCATGACTATGTCTTAATCCTTTCCCCGTAATTTCTGGTACACCAGTAATCTTAGCGTGCCTTTTTATTATCCTAGAAATTGTAGACTTACACAAGGGGGTACCAAAACGTGATATTACATAATCTTTATCATCATTCTTGATTTGAACTTCCCGCCATTTTTTAAGTATTGTAATCGTAAAATCATCTAAATCAATTTTACGATCCCCTGCTACTGTCTTTGTTTGCTGTTTAGCATACCATACACCGTTTTTATCTTTTTCAATCGTTGAATGAACATGAACCCATTTACGTTCAAAATTAATATCTTCCCATTTAAGAGCAATACCCTCACTAACTCTTAAACCAGTCATAAAATATAACCAGATCGTCATATAATTATGGAAGCCCTCATACTCACTAATATCAAAAGAGTTTATTACTTTCTTAAATTCATCAAAAGTCCAAAATTTTGTATCAGGGTGCTTTCCTCTAGGATTATCTAATCCTTTAAAAGGAACTCTATCAATATAACCCAATCTTTCTGCATAGCCCAGACATGCTTTAAATCTAGACCACATATTTTTAGCATAGTTACTAGAATACTTGTCTATAATAGCTAAGCGAAATCTTTCACAGTCAATAGTACTAATATCTGATAATTTTTTACTACCAAATTGCTTAATAAATAACTGATGGTGTGGTAAAGCGGTCTGATAAGTTACAAATTGAACTTTTTGTTGATAATATTTTAAATAAATCTCTTCCATAAACTCTCTAAAAGTTAGAAAACTATTATTAATAGTAGAGTTCATAAATTCATGTTTTAAACGAAGTATCTCTTCATATGCTTCCTTAAAAGAATTAAACGGTAGTCCCTGTTGATTTTTCCTTCCTTTCTTTTGAATTCTTTTCCCAGTTATTGGATCAACTCCTAATTCAATTTGAAAATAAATTTTTCCTTTTGAATCTTTGTATACACCTTTATATTTCTTTGTCTTTGATATAACCATTTTTCTCACCTTCTATATCTGAAAAAGAAATACCAATTAAATTTTCTACAATATTTTTAGGAGCAATGCCTAACCTTTTATTATCGAAAGGTGAACATCCTAATTGTACCGCATTCTTATCATTTTTTCTAGCTTCTTCAAACTTTTTTACAGCAATCTTTTTTGCTTGTCTAATAATATTTCTCGATGTGTGCTCTGGAAAACCAATCGCAACTAAATCTTTATAGTTTACTGTTTCCATGATTTTACTACTTCCTTTCTTAGATTTTTTACCTCCATGGCATGACTGATGAAGTCATCATAAGAATTTCACTTGCTGCTCTTTTACGGTGGCAGCCTGAACGGTCAGAAGTATCATTGTATATCATTTGTATCATGGCATATAAAGTATCGCTCTATTTTATTGATGGTTTTAAAATCGCTCTTATCATGGCGAGCCATGCAAATCTGCTCCACAAATGAGGAAAGTACCATTTTGGACTATTCAATTGTCAAAGAACAAATAAAAAAATCTCTTCATTTTCACACTCTATGAAATTGAGGAGATTATTTTCTAAAGCGAATTTTATCAGGAAAATCTGTCAATCCCAATAGATAGTCTGTACTGACATCGTAAAAGCTTGAGAGAGTTACCAATACATCTGCTGTTAACGTATGCTCACCTCGTTCAATTTTAGCATAAGCTGAGTTTGTAAACGAAAGTATTTTAGCTATTTGTTTTTGGGTCAAATCGTGATCTTCCCTCAAATCTCTTAAACGTCTGTACATCTAGCTTTCTCCTGAGAAAAGTATAATATATAAAACTAAGAAATCATTCAAAGTGTCCAAATTGGACATTTGGAACTAAAATTAATTTATTAAACACTTCTCATAAGCATATCTATTAACCGTCTGAGAGCAAAGATTTTATCAACTATTTAAAATTACTGATATTCAAAAATTAGTCTTATTGTAAAATAAAGTGAAACACAAAAGACATGTTTATCTGTTATATTATAGTCTCAAAAATATTACAAAATTATAGAAAAATGTTCACAAATCAATCATACAAGCACTTCTCAGAAGCTGAACAATACTAAATTTTAGTTTTATTTAAACAAAGGAAAAAAACAGCTTAGACTGCTCGTCGTTAGGATAGAAACCGTTCTATTTTTACTTGTAAAACTAATCAAGATTCTGTAACACAGGTGAAACAAATCAATTGATAGAAGATATACTGATAACAGTATTATGCAAATCCAATCTAGAATTTGCATTATCATTCTATAGAAGTTAGCTATTACTTATAAACTAAATAAGATTTAGCCTGACTTTCTGACAGAATTCACATAAGCGATGAAAGAAAAACCAAGGGGAGATAGTTTGAAAACTTTCGTTCACACTTATAAATTCCAACATTTTGATTCAGTTGTTTCTTTAACCAAGATGTTTTATAACTATATGCATCAAGAAAAGTTTATTGAATTACCCAGTGTTGTACAACTTTTTAATAAATCTACTAAGACTATATCTCCTAAAAACAACTAGGAGATAAAAATTTATGATGGAGCAGAAGAAATTAATAATTGGATACGTTTCTGATATTGTGAACTAGATTCTGTTATTGCTTAAAATACGGTCAGTGAACCTTCTATTCTGATCTCAGGAGAGTGACAAACTTGCTATGCTATCTCAAGTAAACTCTTAGATAAGAAGGTAGAATATGTCAATCAAGATGTGTCATAACGCAAGAAACGGTATGTAATCAAATCATTACTACTGATAATGAAATCGAGTTTTCTTTACTCGATTAAATAAGAGGTATTAAAAATTTATTTTGCCCGTACCTATTCATCCTATGGTCATACATTCGATGAGAACTTCATCACTCCTTTACGTGACTTCATTTCAAAAGCAAATTCACTCAAAGAATTGAAATAAGATTTTATAGAGGATAGTACAAAAATATTTAACGAAAGCCTAGAAAAATTAATGGGTATAAGTACTCGAAAAAGCTGCTTGAGTTGACTCAAACAGCTTGAAAGGATTAAAGGCTCTATAATATATGTAGTGGGTAAATCCCCTATGAATATTATGGAGTCTATTTTGTTATAGAAAAAAGTCCCATATGACCTATAATAAAAAGCGACAAAACAACTCATTAGAAAGATTCATATGGAACAATTACATTTTATCACAAAATTACTAGACATTAAAGACCCTAATATACAAATTATTGATGTCATTAATAGGGATACCCACAAAGAAATCATCACTAAACTAGACTAAGATGCCCCATCTTGCCCTTGTTGTGGAAGTCTAATGAAGAAATATGACTTTCAAAAAACGGCGAAAATTCCTTACCTTGAGACAACTGGTATGCCTACTAGAATTCTCCTTAAAAAACGGCGTTTTAAGTGCTATCAGTGCTCAAAAACGGCTGTCGCTGAAACTTCCCTCGTCAAGAAAAATCACCAAATCCCTCGTATCATCAATCAAAAGATTGCTCAAAAGTTGATTGGAAAGACTTCTATGACCGACATTGCTCATCAACTTTCCATCTCAACCTCAACTGTTATTCGCAAGCTCAATGACTTCCGTTTTAAGCATGATTTTTCTCGTCTACCAAAGATTATGTCCTGGGACGAGTACGCCTTTACCAAGGGAAAGATGAGTTTCATTGCACAAGATTTTGATAATCTCAACATCATCACTGTTCTTGAAGGCAGGACACAAGCTGTCATCCGAAATCACTTTCTTCGCTACGATAGAGCATTTCGATGTAAGGTGAAAATCATTACTATGGATATGTTTAATCCTTATTATGTCTTGGCTAAACAGCTTCGCTTTCTAATTTCTAGGCTCAGGCTAAAACAGTCCACTGGACTGTTTTACTCTAACATCTAAGCCGTGCTATGAGTCGTGTGCGTACCCAAATCATGAATCAATTGGATCGAAAATCCCATGAATACAAGGCTATCAAGCGCTACCGGAAGATCATTCAACAAGATAGTCGGAAACTCAGCGATAAATGTTCTTATCGTTCTACTTTTCGTATGCACTTAACCAATAAAAAATCCTAGACAAGCTTTTGAGCTGTTCAGAAGACTTAAAACACCACTATCAGCTGTATCAGCTCTTGCTTTTTCACTTTCAAAATAAGGAACCAGAGAAATTCTTTAAACTCATTGAGGACAATCTAAAGCAGGTTCATCCTCTATTTCAGACTGTCTTTAAAAAATTTCTGAAAGATAAAGAGAAGATTGTCAATGACCTTCTACTACCCTATTCTAACACCAAATTGGAAACGACCAATAATCTTATCGAACTTATCAAGCGAAATGACTTTGGTTTTCGAAACTTTGAAAACTTCAAAAAACGAATTTTTATCGCTCTGAACATCAAAAAAGAAAGGACGAAATTTGTCCTTTCTAGGTCTTAGCTTTTCTTCAACCCACTACAGTTGACAAAGAGACTTATGAGATAGATTCCTCTTTTGACTCATTTTAGTTGAACTGTAGGACTTACTTTTTCAGAAAGCTCCAAATTTTATTTTCATTTACTTTTTTGAGCCCATAAAATATTTACCATACTTATAAAAAGTAGTAATACTCCAACTAAACTGACTTGTAATGAATTATATGTATTTTCTGAAGTGTTAGGTAAATAATTTTGAGAGTACTCTTCTCGGGCAATAGTAATAATATTACGTGTGTTTATTTGTTTAATTTCAATAGTAGTTTGAATTCTCTTTTCCAACTCAATTAAATTAACATTATCTATGAAACTATCCCAACTTTGTTCATTTTTATATTCTGATTGTAGCATATTCAAATCATATTTCAATACGTTTGGTATATTTAACACTTTTATACCATTTTTTACTGGTAATGTTTCTTCCAGAATTTTTTTTACAAACATATAATTATATGGTTGAGCTTTTAATTTGTATTTATCAATAATCATTGCAATCGCACCAGAAACTTTAGGAGCAGCAAATGAGTTTCCATAAAGATACGTATATCCTCCTAGTGTTGCCGAAAAAATCCAATCTTCTTTATATTTTTCTGCATTAATAAAGTTATTAAGTCCTAATTCTGAAAGAGACAATGTTGAGCCTGCAGGTGCATATATTGCATCAGAATCCCCTCTATTGCTAAAATCTGATAAATTACCTAAGCGATCTATGCCTCCGACCGAAATTGTAGATGAGAAATAACTTGGAACATCAACTACTAATCCAGGTTTTCTTACTTTTTTGCGTGAACTAATAAGTTTCAATAAATCTGACTGATTTGATACATTTAGCGAGTCATTCCCTAATGCAGCTACTATAATTACTCCTTTTTGATTCGCGTAATCAATAGCCTTTTTATACTTCAAAAATGTTTCAAAATCATTCGTTCCATCCTCATATTCTCCATCAATCATTAAATATTGTCCAGTACTAAGATTGATAATATCATTGCCATCATCTACAGCATCAAAAATTGCTTTTACAATCCAATCTGGACTAGCTGACGACTTACCAAATATTCTATAGACGTTAATATTAACGTGAGGATTTACTCCATTAATATTGTCATCCCCTACAATTTGAGCTACAACAGCCGTACCATGACCTAATCTATCTTGAATATCTGATATTATTCCTTCCTCTCCCTCCTCTTTTCCTAAATATCCTTTATTGGGGACATAGTTTTTTGAGTGATTTGAAAGATTTTTCAGTAATCCAGTATTTTGTAAATCGACTCCTGAATCTAAAATAGCAATTGAAACTTTAGAATTACTTTTAGAATATAATTTATAACTTTCGCCTCCACCAGTAACTTTATCTATATCCCATTCATATTTTCTTACAATCGACGATTCTAAGTTATCTTTGTCATGCTCTATATTTCCTCCTCTATTATCTAGATGAGAAACATTTTCCTTAATTTTATTATATAAATTATCTTCGCCTAGTAAATTATTACTTTCAGAGTTAACAATATCGTTATTTATTTGTGGTTCAAGTTCCAATTTACAACAGTTTTTTTCTAAATGTTTATCTGTTGTTACAAATAATTCTGTCTTATCGATTTGAATACGAAATTTATTTTGGTCTACTTCTTCTTGATTTTTATTAGAATAGTCAACCTGTTTTTCATCAGATTCAGAAAAACTTTCGCTAGTCTGAGTGTGAGTTATATTGCCATCAAGATTTTTAGGTATTTCTTGAGCAGTAACAGAATTATTGAACAAACAAAAGAATAATATCGCTAAAGTCCAATATTTTTTTTTCATAATCTTCATAAATTTACCCTTTTAATCAAAAACTAATTATTTGAATACAATTGCTTATAAATGCCTCCTAGTTCAAGAAGTTCTCTATGGGTCCCAATCTCTACAATTTCACCATTATGCATTACTAAGATCTTATCTGCAGACTTGATAGTATCTAGTCGATGGGCAATTAAAATCTTAGTGGTACCGATTTCACTTAAGTAAGAAGTTGTAATTTGTTGAGATAAATTATCTAAACTACTTGTTGCTTCGTCCAAAACAACTACCGAAGGTTTCGACAAAAGACAACGAGCTAAAAGTATCATTTGCTGCTGCCCTCCAGAAAAGTTATTACCTTCTTCAGCGATGATTGTCTCTAATCCAAGAGGTAAAGACTTAACTACATTGCTAAGACCAATTGAATTTAGATTTGTCATTAATTCTTCATCTGAAACAAAGTGTCCAAATGTCAAATTCTCTCTTAAGGTACCATAACTTAGGGTTGAATTTTGTAACACTGCTCCAAAAATCTTTCTATACGATGTTTGACCAATTTCTTCTTTTTCTACTCCATCAACTTCTATTGAACCAATATTAGGTTCTAATAAACCTAATAAAATTTTAACTAATGTACTCTTACCTGAACCTGATTCTCCAACAATAGCAACAGTTTCTCCTTTTTTAATAGTAACATTTATTCCTTTCAAAACATAATCATCAAATAATCCATATTTATACCAAATATCTTTTAATTCTATTTTTTTATCAAATTTTATATCTTGACTGACTCTTTCTGGAATTAATTCGGATTTAGTATTAAACACATCCTCTATTCTTAAAAAATATCCCTTTAATAACATTAATTGTATATAGTTATCACTTAAAGAAATTATAGGAGAAATAAAGTATGGTGAGACTGTACTTATTGCTACAATTTGTCCTAACGTCAATTGTTCGAATGTTTTTATATTTACACCTACAATAAGGGTCAAAACAGGGAGAATAATTTGTAAAACATTCGTTATACTACTAACAATTGATAAATGTATATCAAGTTTTCGACCTATGATGAGCTGTTTTGTATTAAAATTATCCCATTTGTTAATCCAAAATTCCTCTTCTCCAGTTAGCTTAATATCACTATTTTTAGAAATTACTTCGGAAGTAATATTTTGAACATTAACCTTTTCTTTTATATTTTTATCAATTAAATTTTTTGAGATTTTTATGATTGGATACATTACAATAGATAGAGCTAGACTTAGTGATATTAAAAAGATCACCATGTACTTAGAAAAGCTAAATAAAACCACAGCATAAACCACAATCATTAACAAATCAAGTATAGCTGCTATAAAATTATTTGATAGTATTTCTCTTATATAAACAATAGAGTTAGCTCTAAAAAGTATATCCCCTAAAGTACGTTTTTCATAAAAACTGTAAGGTAAATATATCAAATGTTTCATAAAATCATAGCTAATCTCTTTATCCATTATATATTTTAAGGATGCAACATATATCTGTCTTAATAAATACATTAGTGAGAATGAAACAGTAAATATAAATAATATAGTAAATAACATTCTAGACGAATACGAATCGTCCTTGAAATTCGTGTCAATTATGTATCTATTAGCTATAGGTACTAATGATTGTATTACATACAATAATGCTGTTACAAAAAATAAAATCCCTAGCTTATTCCTATACTTAAAAAAATACTTTAAAACAGGCGACTTCTTATTATCTTTACGAGACATAAAGCTATCTAACTTTTTAAATGTTAAAATGATATTTGAATAATGCCTTTCAAATTCACTTATTGACATTCTCTGCCTGCCTTTTGCAGGATCTAAAATATAAAACTTGTTTTTACTAATTTTTTCAAGAATAATAAAATGAGAACTCTCCCAGAAGCAAATGAGTGGGAAACTGAGCGGTTTTAAATCTCTTACCGAAGCTTTAAAAGCATGAGAACTTATATTAAAATCTCCTAAAACTTTACTTATAGATAGGAGAGAATATCCAGATCTGGATGATGGGTAGATTTCACGTAGTTCATTTAAAGAAATCTCATATTTAAAATAGTTCAATATCATGGCACAGCATGCTAATCCACATTCTGAATTTTCCATTTGATATATCATTGGAATTTTCACAATACTTCCTCCTTGTTCAAAATAAAGTCGATAATTTCTTCTTGTCTAAAATCTACTAATTTCTTTAGATACTTAATCTTTTCTAAATATTTATTATTTTTCGAGTAAATATAGTTTGACAAGGTAAAAACAACTTCTTCTAAAGATAAGTTCTGTGGAATAATCCAATCAGAAGATTTATGTAGTAATTTATAGTACTCATGGATAATATTTTCCTGAATATTTGAATCAAAAACTTCATGATTAGCAATTGTAAATGCTGACCCTTCACCTTTCACTTCAAAGTAAAGGTTTATCAAACATTTTTCAAATTTTGAAAAAAAAGATTTTTCTTTAGAGGTTAATTTTGCAAAATCGTCGATTGTTATATAAGGATTATTATAGAGACTGTTCGCAAAGAATCTCTGATATGTTTTTGAATCTTTTGAATACAAAACTATCTCTCTAATAGCATTGCCATCTGTTCCATCAATTGGTAAACATACCGTGACTATAAAAAGAATTATATTCAAAATAAAAAATTCTGATGTGTACGGCACAAATCCCAAAAGTGCTAATATTGCGACAATTAGGTTAGCTCCACCTCCCCCAAAGAAGTAGAACACCAAATTCCTATCACTATTTTTTTCATTAGTAATGTTTCTATTACTCATTTGACAATAACCGAATGCTAATAACACTGGAAATTTGAAATACATTTTTTTTCTAAAATAGAAGAAAAAGGGAGTAGCAAGCATCTCTAGTTTATAAGATAAACATCTTCCCACTAAAAAATGACCTAGTTCATGTAATGTAATTGATATTAACGTAATTAAAATCAATCGAAAAAAATAGATTAATGAATCATTTGGAAAAAATATCAATAATAGGAATAATAACGGCGCCAAACATAAATATATGACAGAGTTATTTAATATTTTTAACATAATACCATTCCTCTAAACTATTAGCTTCAAAAAGGCATTTTTTCTCCCAATATATCTTCTCAAAATGTTCGGAATCATAATTTTCTAAAATTAATTTTAATGTCTGGTAAGCTCTTTCTTGATAATCCGTTGTTTTGTACTTAATTTTCCCTTCAAGTACATCTTCAATTTTATAAGTTGCCTCCATCAACTGAGCCTCTGCAATATCTTTGAGTGAATTGGTAATTGAAACTTGGTGTAAGATCTGTCCTCCCATATATGAAAATATATCTCTAAGATATTCTGACACATTATCAGAGCCGTTACTCTCAGAAACATCTAATGTTACAACAAACTTTCCAGCTAATCGAAAAAGATGACTCCACCCCCCAATCCTTTCAATAAAGTTTTTAGTGTCCACAGATACGTTTTGTAAATATACAGGAGAAGAGATAATTATAATATCAGAGTCTAATAACTCTTTTTTTATAATGCCTCCATCATCAGCATCACTTTGCCTATCAATTCCTTTCTGAAACAACTCTTCTGAATCAGAATTAGATATTTCTAGCTCTGAATTGAAAGGTGTCCTGAAAGATATATCAACATTATTTCTACTAGAAATGATACTTGAAAGTCTCTTAGTATACTCTAAAGTCTTAGAGTTACGATTTCGCACTCCTGCATATATAAATATTTTATTCATTTTAATTCATCCTCTCAATTTGAATTTAGTAGATTTTTCAAGATAGTATGGTTCAAAAACAGACTTTTGTTGGCTCACATTATTACATATGTTTTGTATTAAACTAGTCAATCTTGGTATTTTTATATTACTTAATAAGTGAACACCTCAATTTTAGAAACAAAACTATAAATTAAGCTAGATTTCAAGTAATGAGGGGATAACTATCTTTTTATCATTCTGATTCAGTGCGATATACCTTAAAAAAGTATAAGCAATACCAGTGACACCTGTATACAAAGAAAAATCTGGAAAATTGCTTGTTTGGACGATACGATACTCTCCTTCTTTTGATTTATTCATTATAACACTACACAATAAAGACTCCAATTCCATACTAGTGTCCATTTCTTTCATGAAGTCGATGTAAAAATTTATTATGGCCATACTTCCATGGCAAAATGTATCATTATCTAAACTAGCTACAATTTCCTCTGGAACACTTTGGGGATAATTAACTAATGTCCCAAATTCTCCACTACACCACTTCAAAGAATGAATTTGGACTTTCTCCCTAGGAACTAGTTGTAAAATTAATTCTTTATATTTTTTAAGTCTTGTCTCTTTATAAATATTTTTCAATGTAAAAATTACACCTGATAGTCCATGACCAAAACTATATCCAAAATTACTATTATCTCTCTCGCTTACATCATTATATAGCGTATCACCTAAACTTAATACTAGCCTTAGAACACGTTCCCTCTCTATTCCTCTCCTATAATATCTTATCAGTGTATTAATTAAAGGTAGAAGACCATTAATATAGTCAGACTTGTTTGAAACACTTGCAAAATTAGTCTTTTCAAGCTCAGTTAAAACACTCTTTATATAATTTAAGCATGCGAGAGTATTTGTATCGTAATCCTCTATAATGGATAGAACAATGAAATATCCTAGATCACCAGTTAAACCAAATGTGGTCTTAGATAAAGAAACAGATGGCGGAATTGCAGATAACATTTTATTGTACAGTTGAGTATATGATGATTTATCTTTCAATAATTTTACATAGTACATAAACAGTAGTATTCCAGCTCTCCCCCTATACATATCATTACCCGTTTGTTCAAGACACCATTTTGAATCTTTAAAATTAACAGGTATACTCCAAATTGGATATTCGTCATAAATATTATTAATAACCAAAGAGTCTGCAATATTCTCTACTTCATTATGCAGAATTGTAAGTAAACTTTCATTTTGGAGTTTTTTTCTATTAGATATGTTTAATTTGTATCCTTTTTTTCGCTGATTAAAGCTTGGAAAATAAATTTCAATGATATCAAGTTGCTTTTCTAAATCTTCCAAATTATTGTTAGGTAAATATTTCATAAAATAGTCATATCCAGAAAATTGATGTAGGGAAATAAAATGATTTCCAAAATCATCGTAGATTTCGTTGAAATGTGTATCTGTATAAAAAATCGGAATATCTAATAACCTCATTTGTTCACATTCACTTGCTACAATACCTTGATTAGAAAACTTATTGCTCCAGAGATTTTCCAATGCTTTTTCTCTATCTAACATTTCTTCATAAAAATCAGGATGATATAAAAAAGATAGTACTGAAGCATAGCTATTTGTATCTCTAAAAAGTACCCTTGTCTTTAAACCATACAAGTTTGCTTTTAATAGCATTTTAAATTCTTCTGTTTTATTTAACTCTTCAAATATCAGATAAAAATCCCTAAAACCTCTTTTGAAATCTTTTATATACTTATCAAAATCTATATCACCATCCCGAATAGGGAGGTTTTTCCCACCTTCAAAATCAATTTTCCCAATATCAAACTTTACCTTATCAGTATTTAAATTAATTAAAACTTGACCATTAAAAGCATCCTTCTTAAAACTTCCTGTAAGAGCACTCATCTCAACATCAAGACCATCCTCCCTTTTCACTCCCTCTGTTGGAAGAAGCAAAGTTCGAGTCACCCTGTGAAACAGAATATCCAGCAAACTCTGAGCAGTTTTATCATCAAATAGAGGTTGCTGTAACATTGTTTCAAAGTCTATTACTACAGGCATATCTCCATAGGAAATCAAATTTTCAAAATGTATATCACTCCCATTAAATAAATATATAAATGCTAAAAGCACACCGAAATTATAATAATATTCAGGTAATTTTTTCTTTTGCTCTAGAGGTAGATAATCAATAAATTCTTCATAGCTGTGATCCGAATAAGCAATAGTTCGAGGTATTCTTATCCTAATTTTTTCATCAACCTTTCGGATATACTCAGCAATAGTATTTAGTGAGTTATTGATTATTAAATTTTTAGGCTTGTAAACAATTTTCGCGTCATCAAAGAAGAGTATCAAAACCGTTTTTCCTTCGCTGTGTGTATCACCCTTTCCAAATTTTATATCATTTAATTTCCCCCTTAGCCCAAATTCTTCTTCTAATACACTAAAATCATTTTCTAAATTTGATAAAATTTCTATAAAATAAGTATAGAACCGAAGACAAGACTCCGATATTTGCCTCAATAAAACGGGATATTTGTTATAAAAATTTAATAGATGCTCTTCCTTGTCAAGCAATGTTATAAAATATTTGTACCGTTGCTGCTCCGATTCCCCTTCAAGCAAACCTTTTTCACGCAATGAATTTATCTCTAAAACCAAAGGTTTAACAATCCAAGGATAGATTAAATCTTCTAAATAAAATACTAGAGAGGAAAGAATATTTCCATTCTTGTCAACCCACTCGTATTCTTTATTATCTAGATAATTATTGATTAATTTAAGCAAATTAATAATAAAGGGTTCCAAAATTCTAGAAAAATCTTTCTTAAAATTAATTCTTTGGGGATGTTTTCTAAATATTTCAAATGAACCCTCCGCAAATTTATACCATTCCGAATTTTCAGCATATTCTGAATATAGTCTTATCTGTTCCTCAGTATAATCATAGTTCACAGTGTTAGAAAATATTTTTTTATTGTAATTATTTAATTTCAACATTTCTTCAAAAGTTTTTTCAGAAATAATTGACATTGTAGAACGCCAATTATTTAATGAAAAGTTATTTAAGGAATTATCATTTCGTTCAGATAATATTTGATATCTTTCCTTAATAAACAATGTTTTATGCACATTTTTAATTTTATATTTCATTTACTTACCTCCAACCTATACGACTTACTATTGTTTTTTAATAAAAAACCTCTCTCAAAATTATTAGTTACGAGAGAGGAAAATAAAGAGCAACTTTTATTTTTTAAAATTGAATATTTTATTTTTTCTTGTTATCTTTGCCACAACGAGTCTGAGCTGAACCCAAATATGATGCAATAAAACTTAATGTAGCAGAACATATAATTGTTGATCTAGGGTCAGCACCATCTGTGCCACCATAAACCAATTGCATTTCTTCAAGGGATAATTCTTTCAAACTCTTTCCGATTACAAAATCATTTTTCATTTTAATTTACCCCAAACAATCATTATTGTAGCTAACTAGCCCCCCAATACCAGAAACAAGTGCACTAATACATACTTTCGAGCTAGCTGCAGCTGATTTCAAAATTAAAGGAGTAGGCGTCCAACGTGGCTCTGCACCATCAGATGCACCATATATTAAACTCATTTCATCAGCAGACAATGATTTTAAACTTTTTCCACAAAATTTTTCGTTTGAATTAAAGTTGGTCATAAGTAATAACTCCTCCTTATAAAAAGTTAAATAAGTTGCTCTATATTTTTTGTTTTTTTAGATAAATTATAACTCTATCATTCTCGTGCAAAATACCGGGTTTTAATCTGCCTTCCCAACATCAAGACCATTGGACTTCTTTTGTGATTGCACTCGAATCTCCAATTGTTTATTCTTCTGAATGAATTGTTGGTAAGGAATTGTATTACTAAACATAAAAACACCTAGTAATGCAAATGTAACTATTTTTTTAATTCCACGTTTTTTTCTCATGCAATGAAACCCCTTTCTGTTTCCTTGTTTTTATTCTAACATATATACATTATTCAGTCAAGTATTTTTATTATATTTTGAACTTTTTTTTTTTTTTTATTACCATAAAGAATTATTTATTTCTTTAACTTGCTATTTTGAACTAAAAGTTTTATAATGAAATTAAGCAAATAGGAAGGATTATTATCTTTAATGAATACACTCGCAGAGAAATTCAGATTGAAAAGAAAAGAGTTGAGACTCTCCCAACAAACTCTTGCAGAAGGAATTTGTGAACAAAGCCAGATTAGTAAAATTGAGAGAGGACATTTCATTCCCTCCGCAGACCTTTTGTTCAAACTCTCCCAACGACTTGAAGTACCATTAGATTATTTTTTTAATGAACAAATTGAAATTAAATCTAACCTCTCTAATTTTAAGCAATTATCTGCTCGACTATTAGATGACAGAAATTATGACAATTTGGAATATATTTATAGAATAGAGATTGAACGAAGTACTTTTCTAACACTAGAAGACCGAACTTACCTTGAATGGATTAAAGCTATTATTGACTTCTATCAATATGACAGTAAGTGTGAGGCAATTTCTTCATTGGAAAATATATTATTAAAAGTCTCCTCAAATACTCTGATTTATTTAAAGGCATTGAATACTCTATCTAATTTCTATTCCTTAGTGGGTCGTGAACAAGAATATGAGGCAAACTACTCTCATTTAATGGAGTTATATCAGACAAAAAATTTTGAGCATCAAGAGTTTTTATTTGGCTACATCAGAGTTCGTTACAACTACGCTCACTACCTAGTGTCAAAGGAAAAATATAACGAAGCCATCCAAGAAGCTCTTGAGACGATTGAACTCTGTAAACAAAGACAGACAAGCTACCAACTGGCTCCTCTACTTATTCTTGTAGGAAATTCTGGAGCCAAATTTCTAGACAAAGAACAAGTCAAAAATTATTATATAGAAGCAAGAGAGTTATGTAAGATTTATAACAATCCTTTAATGTTGATGAAGATAGAAAATTATTTGAAAGAATTAGATACTGTTTAGTTAATCTTGACATTATAGTTTTTCTGAAACGTTAAATAACCTGTAAGGCTGATAGTGAAATTAATACTATCAGCCTTATAATTTTTCCATGGTATCTCAAATAACTATACTGATTTTGTTGCCCGTTCTAATTTGGTAACATTTTGATTTCTTGTGTTATCAAGTATATTGATAAAATTCTCTAATCTCCTAACCTTATAATCATAATCATCTATCCATTTAGTAATAAATCTTTGATTTTCTTCGATTTCTTTCTCCACCTGCTCCAGTTTGATAGCTGAAGTCAGGTTCATCTTGGCATAGTCATATTTTGCCAGTCTTCTATTTTCTGGGTCTGAGTTGTTGAGATCGATTAAGACCTCTGCTACCTTGTTTAGATGAGCAACCTTATCCTGCAAATCTGTAATGGTCAAATCCAGCTGGGCGATTTCCTTGATTAACTCATCTTTAGGATTAGTTCTTGTTATTCCAATAGTATTTCTATACTAAATTTTTTATCAAATTCCTTATCATTCAGTACTTTTACAAACATTTCTAAATTTTTTATTAAGCTCTCATACTCATAAAGATAATGATCTAGCTCCCCTTGAAACGCTCTTATTTCTTCGCTTACTTGTTCTACTGTAATTGATTCTGGCAAATTTAATTTTGAAAAGTCATATCTTGCAAGCTTTCGACTACTCACATCCTCACTCTTTAAATTGATAAGCACTTCCGCCATCTTATTTAAGTTGGCGATTTTTTCATTAATTTGATTTAGTTTTATATCTATCTCTGCTATTTCTTTTACTAACTCGTCTTTAATGTCTTGGTATTTCTTATCTGCTTCAGTTAATTCAATGAAGAGGTTAATCTCAGTAATCTTTTCCTGTAGACTCTTAACTGTAGGTCTTCTGTATGGTATTACTCGACTATCGTTGGTTAGCTGTCTTATTAATGTTCGTCCTTTGACATACTGATTCTTATCCGAATGTTCTTTGTTATATACAAAGTATGAAGTTGTCTCACGTATAAAGATTTTATATTTTGTTTGATTCTCTTCTTCCAGAATATCTAATTGATAATTGGGAATGAAAATGAGACCACTCTGCTTAATACCAAAAGACACTTTGATATAAATGCCCTCATCAACCAGCTTCTCTATTTGGTTCTCTGCAAGTTCCACTTCAAATTCATGAACAGCATCTCTCTTTTCCTTAAATGTCTCAAAGGCTTCCTCAATCTCTTCAGTGGATACTTTATCCTTATCTCGTTCTTCTTGGAAAGCATGGTACTGTTCCTGTAAATTCTCTAATCCTTCTGAATCAATGACTTCCTTATTTTTAAAATAATCTTGAAAAAATTTGACATCATATAATTTCTTATCACTTATTTTTTGATGACCCAAACTTATCTTTTGATTATCTTCTTCCAGGATAAAAGTTACATTTTTTTGTTTTAAGTCAATGGTTAGATTCAATTCTTTTGCTTTTGTTATTAGATCTTCTATAGAATCGATACGGTTCAACAAAAATTCTAAACGACTTTCAATCTCTTGCTTAGCAAAATGCGTTCTAAAAAATTCTTCATCATATAGATCTCGTTTGCTGAGTTGGCGTCCTCGAATTGGTTTTATCATCGTTCTATCTGTCATCAAAAAACGGCTATGCTTTTGACTAAAATCAATCTGAACATGCAACTGCTTTGCTTTCTCTAAAAAATCATCAAACGATTTAGATTGCTGCAGCAAAAAATAAAGACGTTGCTTTAATTCAAATTTATGACTAGACTGCCTATATTTTTGATAGTCACGGTAAGAAAAACTCTTCTCAATAATTTTCGCCCCAGCCACTTTAGAAATACGGTCTGAAATCATACGGAGGTTTCGTTCCAAGGCATAGTTCCATATCAACTTTTTATCTGAATTGCGGTCAATAGAGTTGATTAGGATGTGATTATGAACATGATTTTTGTCTGTGTGAGTTGCTACGATAAACTTAAAACGACCTCCTGTCAATTCCATCATGGTCTCATAACCAATGCGGTTAATTTCTTCAGGTGTCAGATTATCTTCAGGAGAAAATGATTGAATGAGGTGATGAGCATGAATAGTTTGTTGGTTTTTTTCTTGTCGGTCGTTTCTGGATTCGTACAACTTGTCATTATTGGTGAAGTTGACATTGTACATCTCTACCATTTCTGCATGACTAGGGAAGTCTAAGTAATTGCTCATGCCAAAATCAGATACTAATTTTAGATTATCTGTTTTATCTGGATTGAGGATATATTTAATCAAACGCCTACGGTATTTTTTACCATGCGTCGCAAAGTGTTTAGTGACTACCATAAAACTCCTTCAGTCTATTCACTTCAACTTGAAAATCTTTCTCCACTCCAGTAATTAACTCACTAACTCCCTTACTCAATTCTTGTAATTGTTCCTGAGAAATCAGATGGCTTTGATTAATCGCACGCGCAATTTGATTGATGTTATTTCCAATCCGTCTCAATTCAAAAACTAACTGGTCATAAGTATCAGTGTTAATCGTGACAAATGACATATTGGGATTAAGCAAAACTTTTCTGGCATAGACTGAGAAATTTTGACAATTGCTCTTAGCAATCCGTTCATTCAATTGGTGTAATTCTGGATCAGTTAGAAATACTTTTTTGAGATTGGTACGATAGCGATAAACCATTACATCCTCCTAACCCATATATTTTTCTCGGAACTCACGACTGAGTGGCTGCACTTGATTCACTTCTGCAATCAATTCTTGAACGCAAGTCAATAAGATTGAGACGTGCTCTTGAGTCACTTGATGATTTTCTCTTGCGACAACCAGAACTTCATACATATCTCGACTAATCTGTTCAAACTTTTGAGACTGCCAAAGGGAGAACCAACTTTCAAAAATTCTATCCTGATAATTCTTTTTCAATAAATTTTGACGAAGAAATTCTGAGAAACTATCCACTTTTTGTTCCCTCATCATTTCTTTTATCTGTTTTTCTTCTTGTCTCGTGATTCTAAATTGCTTACGGATTAACTTAATTTCTTGTCCCATCTTACCATCCTTTCAACATTATACTTGTCTGACAATGTAAGGCTGCCTCACATTGTCAGTACGATTCCTAAAGACCTCGGTCTCTCCTTGTTCGGTCTTTGCGAGCTCAGATATTGTGTCCACAATATCCCAAAAATCATATCGCCAACCGACCAAAACCTTCCAGTTTTGACAGCCAACGATAAGATAACTTGGTGACTTCGCCCCCAAACCCCCAGTAGAAAATTGAGGATTGATTTTCTTAGGATGATATTAGGATAGCAAGGATTATTTGAAGAAGTTATCACAGAGAAATGAGGGGATTAAAAAGAGAGCAAATGCTCTCTGAAAATTAATTTTTATATTTATCTGAATCTTCTAAAACATAAATTAGATTTTTATCTTGGATATTAATCCTTATCTCTGAGTCAATTATTTCTCCCACTTTTTCTTTATTTTTATCTTTTATCGTCATACTGGCATTGTCGTAAAAAAATTCCTCCCCCTCAATCTTAATTTTTTGATTTTGAAAAGATAATTTTTTATTATTATCTATTTTGTAATTTTTTTCTTCATCCTTAACTAACAAATAATAGCTACCTCTATATCTCGATCTCATATCATTATACAATAACTGTGAAACTACAATTGAAGTCGATAGTAGCAGTATAAAGAAAATCCAAATACTATGATTAGGTTTATGACTATTGGTAATATTGTGAAAGTTGTTATTTTTTTTAATTACTAACAATCTGGCAATTTTCTTCAATATACTGTCGCTATATTCTCCCCAAATTACTATTGAAAATGTTAAAAATAGTAATTTTATTACTATTGTGTAAAAATTAAAAAAAGATAGTAATGAATTTTCACCCATTTCAAGATTAGTATTGGACATCCGATTTATCAAATATAAAAAAATTTCGCTTTTCGAAATAATTTCTGAAAACAATAAAGAACAGTATAACAATGGGATAAATAATAAGATTTTACATTTTATTCTAAACAATCTAATATTTAGTGAATGTTCTTTAAATGCTATCTTTCTTTCTCTTTTAGATAGGAAATATTGAATTTCATTAGTTAATAAATGATTAACTATAGTTACTAATATTAGAGATACAAAGGTCCAATTTAACAACGAATCATTAATTCCAATAACTGAAAGCACTATTATTGGAATTACAATATAGATGAAAGAAATGAATGGGGCAATCTTTATAAGATCAAACACTAGACGATAAACTAGCAATATACTCACTAACCATTTTAGATCAAAAATAAAATACTGTTTACAACTTTCAATACTTATGTACAAGATGAAGATAAATATATAAGTCAGAAAATTAATACCTAGTGTACACCAATACTCTATATCTTTTCTCTGTACGTTTTTTAACATTTGGATTTTTATAGTGCCTAAATCTGTATCGATTTTCTTATGATTTATATATACAAAACCTATTAGAAAAATAAAAGAAAGTATTCCTAGTAGATCAAATGTTTTGTGCATACTAATAAAATAAAATAAAAGAAAAATACTGTTTATAAAAATCGTTACAAAATAATGCCATTTCATAGGCTTATTAATAAATAAACTATATAATGAACTTCTTATCTTTTTCATCATACGAAACCTCCGATAAATATATTGATTGAAATAACTATATGTTTTAAAATAAAAAATTAGTAAATTCTCACAATTTAAAACAATGTCTCTGATATTCATACTGTCTAATGCCACTACTATCTTTGTTCATCTTTATAGAAAAAATAAAGTAATGGTCACGACCGTCTAAAGATTTGCTTTTGTTTAATTTAAAATAATGTTTCTGAGACATAGCCATTGTGCGTAAAATATCATCCGTAATAAATGTTAATGGTATGTCTAAAGCAGA
Source organism: Streptococcus sp. CL6.22 (assembly GCF_049738055.1). GTDB lineage: Bacteria > Bacillota > Bacilli > Lactobacillales > Streptococcaceae > Streptococcus > Streptococcus mitis_DJ. The sequence continues at coordinate 143,750 of NZ_JBKOTV010000002.1, forward strand.
ATACTTGTAAAAATCTGACTCAAACCGTAAATAAGAATCAGAAAAATAATCCAGCTGCAATTTATCATCATATAATTCTTTACGATTCATATAAATCTACCCCTTCTATCTGTATATCGAGTATATCATCCCATCTTAATCGAAGAAAACCAGAGTCTGATTTTATAGATATAAACTCTTTTCCAATCTCTTTAACAATACCTGATACTACTTTTCTTTGATTAGAAAACTTAAAAACAAAAGTTGCAGGGAATACATTCGTATAAAGTTGACGAACAAATAGAACTTTCTCTTCCAATGATAGGGAAATGGAGATATCTTCTTTATTTTTTTCTGCCCAAAGAGAACTGGAATGTTCTGATAAAAAGAAGCCCATCCACTTAGCCATGCCACGATCCTGATATACTCGGGCAGACTCAAAAGGTAAATAAGAACGATTCATCATTTTAGTCCATCTAATCCTCCAGCTGAATGACCACCAATGAGTTTGCTTCTAGCAATGGTTCTAGAAGCTTGATCCAGGGCATTTCCTTTTAATAGCGAAGTGAACCCAAATTCTGTTCGAATAGCGTCGATTGTGGACTGGAGCCTTTCTTCTTTTTCTATTTTTTCAATATCATCAAATAATGAAATCAATCCAAAGGATTCATCCACTAAACCAGAATAGTTAACCGCAACATTCCTGATAGCTCCTGAAGTATATTTAGTGTGAAATAACTTTAAAACGTAGTTTGTCAGTAGTGCTGTTTGATTGGTTGGTTCAATTTTCATTTGAGTATTGATAGAACGCTTTTGTTCCACTTTAGAGTAGCCTAGATGTATAGAAACTACTGTTGCTTTTTTACCAGCTCTTCTCAATCTAACTGCAACTTGTTCTGCCATCTCACGAAGGATTATTTCAATATCTCTTTGCTTTACATAATCTCTAGGTAAAACTTGAGAGTTCCCTATCCCTTTTGACTTTGGCTTATAAGGTTTATGAACATTACTTTCATCAATCCCATTGGCATGGAACCATAACTCTAGACCCATGATACCAAGCTCTTTTTTTATCAAGTCAGGATTAGCCTGAGCCAATTCTTTAATCGAAAAGATACCTAAATTATGTAATCTCATCTCCATGCGATTTCCAATTCCCCAGAAATCTGTCATTTTAGGAATAGTCCATACTTTCTTTTCGACATCCTCATAGGACCAATTGGCTCTCATTGTCGGAGTCTTTTTAGCTTCATTATCAAGTGCCAACTTAGCTAATAAGGGATTGGAATTAGACATGCCTACCGTTGAATAGATTCCTGTTTTTCTCCAAATCTTTTTTTGAATGGCCGCCGAAATAATATCTAACTTATCTTTTCGACTAATCCTTTTATCAGGCACAAAATAATTTAATGAACTGGTTAAATCAATAAATCCTTCATCAATTGAATAGGGATAAATATCGTCTGGTGCCGCAAATTCTTGAAAAATTTTTTGAATCTCCATATTGACTGCAATATAAGTATCCATTCTCGGAGGAACAATCACGGTTGATTTTGCCCATTCCTCTATATAGCGGACATAGTCTATCGTTGTCGGTAAACCTTGCTTTCTAGCATTATAATAAGAAAATTTGCGAGTCTTTACATCAAATGGTAAATCATAGGAACGTCCAACGTTCGACTTTCCAAAGACCTTTTTAAACATAGGAGAGGAAGCAAGAATTAAACCCGCAGAATTATCTGCACGACTCATAACACAAAGCGAAGTCTTAAGTGGATGCAGGCCTCTGTATACACACTCTACACTTGCGTAAAAAGATTTCATATCAATAAAGGCAATGTCACTACTTGGCTCGAGACTATAATCAAACCAACTCATACTTAGTCCTCTAAAGGTATAAAGTTCCCAACGATTTTCCCTATAATGCGAGGATTCTCATCATATGGCGCAAACTTATCTGAATAGTTCCGATTGAGTGAAACTAATCGAAGACCATTTTCTTCACGATAAACTTTCTTGATATAGGTTTGACCATCCCAATCGATCGCATAAATAGCCCCGTCATAATCAAATCCTGTTTGCTTAATAAGGGCTACCGAACCATTTTCATATGTCGGTTCCATTGAATTTCCAAATACCCACGATGCAAAATCATAATCAAATTGATGATTGAAGTAAACTGTATCGTAATTACCATCATCAAAGTAAGCTGTTCCTGTACCAGCTGATAATTTTTCGTAAACTTTATAAGCAAAACGCTCAGGAATTTCTACAACCTTCGCATTCTGTTTGTTCAACAGTTCTTTAGCATAATGAAGTGTTGATTTTTGATTCCTTTCCGTTAGTTTGAGATAGGTTTCAACTATTTCATACTCTGATTCAAAATATCGAGGATCGACACCTAAAATCTGGCTCAATTTACTCAGATTATTGTGATTAGGCTTTGTTTTACCTGATTCCCAATTAAAGTATGAAGCTCTACTAATTCCCAAACTGGATGCAAGTTGTGATTGCGATAACCCTTGACTTTCTCTTTTTTCTTTTAATTTAGTAGGTGAAAACATCTTTTCTCCTTTGTAAGTTTATTAACTAACAAAAGAATACCATAGCTTCTTGAAAAAATCAAGAGTTTAATAAAACCCAAGATTTAAAATAATCATAAACTACAAGAAATCATCACTGAAGAATGCTAAAACTTTTGAAAAAATTTGAAGAAGAAAATAGAGAATATAAAAAAGGATCGTTATTTTTTAATTGACGATCCAATAGACTTTATTTTAAAATTCTAACTCTAACAACCATTTCGATTAGTTAAATCTTTCAATCTTTCTTCTCCAGATTTAAGCATCTCTTTCTCAACTGGATTCCATTCTCCAAATAGTAAATCATGAAGAACGGTTGCTGCTGAAGTTGTATTTTCTTTTGAATCATATACACAGCTTCTATCTCGTTGGTAAATTTGAATTCTTTCAAAGATAGCTAGTTCTTCCAATTGCCGTGTATTATCAACTAGATGATTTACAATGAAATCATGATGTTCTTTTGGAGTTGCGCGTGCTTGATTTGGATTGATAGCGTATAGTTCTTCGTATCGGATAAGGGTGCTCAGATAGGACAGCTTAGGCTTTGTCGCAATTAAGGCTAATTTTACTTTATATCCCATATTTTTCAAGAGTTGTGCTGTTTTCTTTGGAACATCAATTATCCGTAAAGTTCCCTCAATCAAAAGATTGTATCCCAAATGACTCAATTCTCTTACTAAAGACTCTACCATTTTTCCTGCAAAAACTTTGGTGTATTCAACACTGTCTTTGCCATATTCTTGCTGAAGCTCTAAATAGTGTGGATGCTGAGAACGAAAACTATCACCATCTATGATAACAATATTTCCTTGAAACTCTTTCTGTTTAATACGATGAATTGTAGTCTTACCGGCACCACTTTGCCCTCCAAGCAAAATCGCTATAGGTTGCTTACTGGACTTTTTTCCTCTTGTCAGTGAACGAAGATTCCGTGCTAGAGCATGTTTGAATTCACTATCAGTATAATCTTGGATATCCATTAGGCTACCATCCGTTTTTCAGATATCTCTAACATACGTTCAATTCCATCCAAATAGCCACTATATCTCTCTATTTCATCAAAAGTTTCAACTAGATAGATATTCGTATGAATCAAATCAGAAAGATCATCACTCATTAAAATCCAAGGATTAGATTCATCATCAATGCTAATCCCCTGACTATCTTGATAACGATAGAGTCGTGATAATAGATTAGCACCTCTTTCTTTCACAATTTCAATTTTTAAAGTCAATTCATAATCTTCAACAGGATTCAGCATTTTATCTTCTCCTACAATATCGACATAAGATACATTAAACTTCTGACAAATGATGTCTATTAGTTCCGTAGAGACTGAACTCGTTCCATTTTCATACCGGCTCAAGCTATTTCGAGAAATTCCTACAATTCGGGCAAAGTCGTCTTGTGTTAAGTCATGTGTTTTACGTAAGGATTTTATGTTCTTTCCAATCATGGCAAACTCCTTTTATTTTTATACCACCATTATAACATTTAGAAAAAGTAAATGCACCATTTTTGGTGCATTATTGGCTGTTTTTCCTAAATCTCTCTAAATTCTTCTCCAATTGTTCCTTATGAAGTTGATTCTTAGCTTCCTTTAATGTGTCGTCCAAAGTTTCTTCTCTGTAAGTTGCTTCTGTTTTTAGTTGTTGTGATTCTTGATTTGGAGTGAAAATGATATCTAGCAGTCGGTCTATTTTTTCAAGATCTTGGACAGACATATCAGATAGTCTATGAATCAGCTTTTTAAATACATCACTATTGTCGTGATTTTTCTTAAAAAATGTTGTAAACATCTATAACCTCTCAAAAAAAGCAGCCTATCAGGACTGCTTAGTGTAATTCCGAAATCGCATCATAAATGGACTGTAATTTCTTATTGTCTTTATTCTTTGTGTCAATAAATGTATGTAGCTCTTCAATTTTCTTTTGACTGCTTTGAATATCGCTATTGTTATCCGCAATAAGTCTTTTAAGATGTTGCTGATAACTTGTAGTGATATCTGTCTCTTTTCCTGTTCTAACCTCTGTAACTTTGGGCTTAGAACTAGAATTTGATTCCGTCACAGGTGCTTGTTTACGCTTTTGAAAAGCTGCTTCATAATTTACATCATTACCTCCTTGATGATTTCCAAATAAGGCCGCAATTTTATCTGGATCTTCTTGATTTTCTGATTTACTTTCTAATGGTTGATTAAAATTCCAATCTTTTGTCATTCACTCATTTCATCCTTTCTAAATTCAGAATCATCGAATTGTCTTTCTTTACCAAAGGCATGGTCAAGAGCTTCTTCAAAACTCATGTGACTAATGCTTTGACGCCTTTTGAACGTCGCAAACATCGCTGTCTCCAGTTGCTCTTTATAAGCAGCTAGTTTTTCTGTCTCTCTTGCTACCTTACTTTCTTGCCTAGTGACCTTTTCTTCTAAGCGTTCAATAATGGTCATATACGATCCTCCTTCATTCTAATATTAGCTAAAACACCTTGATTTTGTTATCACAATTCTAAACATTGAGAGGTTTGTCTTACTGGTTGATTCCCCAATGTCTCTTTTGCAGTCTCAAGCATACATTGTAAATCTGATTTCTTTTCTCTAAGAACATCATTCCAGTCTATCTTTACTTTCCCAGATTCATTATCAGGTAAATCCAGTAAAACAGGAAATCCTGATTGAGATAACTTATCAGAAAAATCTTTTCCTGCATCATCACAATCTACCGCAAGTGTCAATAAATCAGGATGATTATCAAAATAGCTGGTGGTATCACGAATTGTATTCATCAAAGGCAATAACTTTGAAGGTATTACTGTATCTAAGAATTCCAACTTCTGATTTTCTTCAGCTATTAGTCGTAAAGTTTGATAAGCAACAACAGACCTTTTTAATCCCTCCATAGATACCAAACGAACATCAAATAGATTTTGTTGATGAAGTTCGTAATAGCTCATCAAGTCGATAAACGATTCACAAAAGACCAGTCTATTTGGTTTACCAATGTCAAAGGATATTCCAACATGTCCATGGCTTCCTTTTAGAATCGTTTTTAACCTCTCTCTAGGAAGAGAGTGATTCTTATATATCCCTTGTAAGCTTGCCGCCTGCAGTTTGTGTCGATGATCAAAGCTTTTAAAAACAATAACAGGTTCAACAGTTTCATTTGTTTTCCAACTGGCTTGTGACATCAAACCTTGTTGAATCATCTTTTGTATGATTTCTTCTGAAATTCCTCTACATTCTGTTAAATAATATCTGGCCAGACTACAGTTAGAATCTTCTATTCTCTTTAAAGGATAATAAAATGGTCTCTCTCTTTTTTCTTGAACAGCTTCTTTTTGAAAAGGTTCTTCAGAAAGAAAGGCTAGAGCTTCTTTAAAGGAAATTCCCTTAACAAGTCGAACAAAATCAATGACATCCCCTTGAATATCTCTTGAAAACCATTTAAAAGTATTGGTAGTTGAAAAAATCCGAAATGAATCATGTTCAGGATGTTCATAGACACTGCTCGAAACTTGTTTAAAGGAGATACCTAAACGATTGGCTACATCAAGAATTGAAATTTGCTTACATTCTTCTATTTCCATGCAATATCATCATTTTGTTGTAGTATTTGGCAGTGATGGAACAGATGAGGATTCTTCCAAAGTTTTAGGAGTAGCCTTATCCAAATCATCTAACCCAGATTTCCAAACCTGTACTTGATTGACCAATAACTTACCTGGTAGTTTCGAATAAGACAACTTAACCGTTCTGGTTTCTGTCTGATTGGTCTTTGATTGGTTGGCATTCTTTAAATCAGATACATAGGTTACATTATAAGAGACCATGGCAATGGCTTGATTCGTAGTCTGATTGACAAAGATATCTGCTTTTTCAAAATGATAATCCAAAATATAATCCTTATACACTTGGTTCATGGCATCATTTTGACTTGACAATTCTTGGGAATAAGCCGATTCAGTCATATAAGGTTGAATACGTGTATTATTTTCTCCGAGCTTTTCTTTCGTATAGTACTGCGTCAAAAATTCTTTTACAGTATCCGATGACAAAATGCTGGCTTTATCTTCTTCTTGTTTGTCCTCTACAAGTTTAGCTGCAGCCAATTCGATTTCTTTGCGACTTTGTTTAGCAGTAGAATGTTGACCAGCAGTATATCCCATCATGAGAATAAAGCTAGTTGCAGCCACTGCTCCAACACTAATTAAGGCTTTAGTTTTGACTTTATTTAACATCTTAGACCTTCTTTCTATAAAAACTAGGTCAAGAATAACAAAAAGAACTTGTAAGTTTTATCACATCACAACGAAAGGTAATTTCTACATTTTAGGCGCAAAATCGTACAGTTCAGAGAAAAATATCAAAATTAGCTGTCTTCAGTTTATAATATAAATATGAACAAATTAAAAGAAGAAAATTTGAGAAGAGCTCTTTCTCATATTGAACGCCATAAACAAGCCATAAATACAAGTAATAATAGTGAGGATAATGATTTTCATAAATTATTACTCCAATTTAGCTATGATGTATATGAAAGAATCAAGGTAAATAAAAAACCTTATCCGAATTTAGATTCAGATAACGTCTTTTGACTATCTAAAAAGTTCACATTTTTTTCTTATTTATGGAGTTAATGAAGCGCCAACTGAATCCTAGAACCAACATCAGATTTATGAAAAGGTACACAGACGTAAAACTAATTAAACCATGTCGTCTGATATCTTCAAAGTATAAAGTCGGTTCAGTAAAGAACAGATAAATTCCATAGACCTCCACGAAAATAAGAAAACTGATAAAACCAATAAGGAAAAGTCCACTGGCAATAAGAAAGAGTCTCCATAAAAGAATGAGAATTCCTCCTACTGCTAAAAAAATTACTGGGATAAGGAGTAAATCATTCATGACTTTCTCCTTTCTAGTCAATCAACTGACGATAATGGGTGGCAAGAGAGGAATCAAACTCTTCTAATTTTTGAACCAATTCCAGATACTCCTCTTTTTCATGTTCTTCAAAGTCCACACCTCGATGATTCTGAAGAGCGATTTCCAATTGACTAGTGAATTCTCGTATAGAAAAGCTGTAATCGCCTGTCACTTCCTCATAATGTTCCTTTAGTTCCTTGTAGGCATGGTATTCTTCAGGTGTTTGAAATCCCTGTACCAAAGCCTCTTCTAATTGATAATAGGTATCTTCCATCATAATTATTACCTCGTTTCTTTCTATCTTTATTCTACCGCGCTTTTCTTTTCTTGTCCGCTATTTGTATCTATTTTTTAATCTAATTCAAAAGAAAGTTGTTCCTGCTTTTCGTTTCCTTTTTCATGGAATTGTCTTAAGGCTTGATCAATAATATCTAAATCCGTTTCTGTTTCAATCAATGGCGCGAGTACATCGTATTCGGCCTTTTTAGTTTGATAATCCTCTTCCTTTGGAAAATTTTTCTCAATTTCAACTTTAGCAGTAGTCCATTTATCCTTTAATTCATCCAATAAGTTCTGAGTTTTCACTTGGTCCTCTTTAATGTGATCAATCGTATGCTGAAGCCTTTGAATTGTCCCCAAAGGAGAATACAAATCTAAACTGACAGAATATTGGTTTTCTCTTACAATCTTAACAGAGAAGGTTTCAGGAAGAGGTTGATTTGTTGCAAGACTAAGCATTTTAATGTCAAATCCTCGATAACTTGCTAGGGTTCGGAATTCTTTGCTGTCACCTTGATTATGACGGATAAGACGGTGTAAGGATTCCCCTGCTTCAGCTCGTTGCTCAAAAACTTGCTTGCCTACCGTCATAGAAAATGCCTGGTCTTTCGACATTTCAGACTGTTGAATGTCTCCTTCATATTTGCTTAATCGTTTCTCAAGAATGGGCATATTTTCTTCACAGTAAGAGAGTGTATGACGATAGTGATCCTTGCTGCGTTGAAAGGCGCGTCTTTGATTTTCTAATAGAGTTAGATCATTCTCTAGTTCCATCTTATATTTGAGATAAGGATTACCTGTTGCTAGTGCCTTAAAATCAGAAGCTGTCATGGTCTGCTCATCAATATCTTCTGCAGCACGAATCGGCTCCTTAGAAGTCATAATCTGCTTAATATAACGAAGTTTGTTCTCCTGAGTTGCCCATAGATAATTATCAAATGAACCTTTGGTAATGTAGTGGTAAATATCCACTTCCTTGTTTTCATTTCCCTGTCGGATAATACGTCCATTGCGTTGCTGAATGTCACTTGGTCTCCACGGTACATCCAGATGGTGAACTGCTTTCATCTTGCTCTGAACATTTAAACCTGTTCCCCCTTTTTCAGTTGACGCAAGGAGAATCCGCACCTCTCCTGCATTGACCTTTCGAGACAAACTATTCTTTTTTTCATCACTATTGGCATCATGTACAAAGGCAATTTCCTTACTAGGGACTCCTCTATCAACTAATAAAGCCTTTATTTCAGAATAAACATCAAAGCCATTATCCTTTTTCTTAGGTGTTCCAATATCTGAAAAAATCATCTGAGTAGCCTTATTTTTCATTCCTTCACGATAAATTCTCTCAACATTATCCACTACCTGAAGCAGTTTATGATTGTCTGCTAGACTATAACTAGAGTCCAATAAACGCATATCAATCGCTAATTTTCGTGCCTCACCTGTTATCTTTAACATGTTATCTTGGCTCGGATCAACTGTTCCACATTTGACCATATCTGACCTCATAACTAATTCTTCTAGATAGAGTTTCTGGTTTTCAGTTAACTCACTCTCAATAGGGATAATATGAGCTTCTGGAACAGGTAAATCCAACATATCTTGTGTTTGAATGTCAGCTGTTTCTTTATAGATTTTCATCAACTCAGGTAGATTGACAAACTTTTTAAATCGTTTCTTAGGCTGATACTTATCCCCTGTAGGAGCTAATTCCATAGAGTTTTGAATTTCTCCAAAAGCACCTACCCAAGAGTCAAAATAATCAACCTGATAGCGTTTTAAGATATCTGGTTGAATATAGTTCATCATAGTATACAACTCACTAATAGAATTGGAAACGGGTGTTCCTGTCGCAAAGACAATATTTTTAAAATCATGTTCTTCTTGAATCTGTCGAACCTTCATTTCCATATCCACGTTCTTCTTAGAAGTTGTATTGGTAATCCCTGCTACATTTCCAAGTCCCGTAATCGGACGAATATTTTTAAAGTGATGTGCTTCATCCACAAAGAGAAAATCAATTCCTAAGTTCTCAAAATCAATAAAACTATCACGATTAAAGCGTTGCAGTTCTTCCAATTGTTTCTCTAGACCACTTATTGATTGCTCTGCTTCTTTAACGGTATACTTATTTTCAGAATGTGTTTTAATCTCTCGTAGTTCATTGAGTTTATCCTCGATATAATTCATCTGTCTTTCCTTACTGACAGGGATTTTTTCAAATTGAGAATCCCCAATGACAATGGCATCGTAATCTCCTGTAATAATACGAGAAACAAATTGTTTTCTTCTCGCCTTCACAAAATCTTTCTTAGTGGTCACAAAGACCTTTTTAGTAGGGAAAAATTTCATGATTTCTTGGCCAAATTGAGCAGACAAACTAGAGGGCACCACATACAAGGGCTTATGAACCATCCCCAACTCCTTTAATTTAAACCCAGCACCAAGCATGGTCAAGGTCTTTCCTGAACCTACCTCATGAGCTAATAAGGCTCTTTTTTCTTCTACGATTCTTTGAATGGCATTCTCTTGGTGAGGACGAAGACTGATGTTTTGTGCCAAGCCATCAATGACTAAATGGCTACCGTCATACTCTCGACTAACCGTCCGATTATAAAGACGATTATAGCTTTCCTCAATGACTTGTTGGACTTCGGGATACCGTGAGACAAATTCTTGAAAGAGCTCTTGTAAATGCTGCTCTTTTGCTCTTAGAACAGAGGTTTTTTCCAAATCTGTGATGGTCTTTTTCTTTTCTCCTTCCGTAATAGTCATAGTAATCGTCGGTTGGTTCGAATTAAGTAAATTCTCAAAAATCTTTCTTCCTGTATCATAACGTGACCCACTAACTCCAAGACTACTATCTTTGGCACTTGGATAGCGATAAGCAAATGATGTCCTTAAATGAACCTGCCCATCAACAGGATTCACTTCAATGACTTGTTCAACATCTGGCGAAGACAATTCAAATTCACGATTGGTAAAACATTCAAAGGCAAATTTACCATAAACGGATTGAGGAATCCAACGTGACCCTATTTTAAACTCAATATCTGCCAGATGAATCCTTGGAGGGCGAACAGATTCTAATAAATCTAAAGCATGGCTCCAATCATATTCTTGGTTGTTTTCCTCCACTAATAGTTGAACTACTTCTATCTTATTGAGAATGTCTCCTGATAAAAACTGGTTCTTAGAAAGATATTTTCTTTCCCCTCTTAAATAGCTTTCTGGATCTATTAAAATCTGGTCACCCAACTCATCTAAAATAGCAGCTTGGCTATGTTCAGGATAAATTGATACCATATAGTCTAAATCAACCCCTCTACCATCCGATAAACTAGAGTTTAAGGCATCTAGAGCCGTTGAAACTCTTGCAATCACTCTCTCTGGCCTAACCAATGCTTTCTCAAAGGCTAAAGATTTTTTATATTTTACTTTCTGACTTTTAGAATCAATGTATTCATCTTCTAAACTTGCTAGTAAAGAATACTTATCGTCACTATCAAATAAGTTCCGATTGACTGAGGCATTCAAGTATCCAAATTGACTTACAAAGCGATCATAGTCATGATTGAGTTTACTAAGTAACACCTGAAAATCAGCCCGACTATAATCTGGATGACGTTGAATTTCAATTAAGGATTGATAGGTCTCTCTCAAATCAACCATGCCCTTAATACGACTAATGTCCTTATCCGATAAGGGACTTTCATAAAAGACAGTTTTTTTGAACAGTCCCTTATATTTCCCTCTTTTACTCGCTTCTTCTGACTTGTAAACATCTAGTGCTTCCTCATCTGTCAAATGAAGTTGCACGAATCGGTCTATTTTATGTTCAGACAAAGAACTGTCCCAGGCTTTAAAATCTCCCTTCTCGTCTACATAATAACTAATTTCGTCTACTTTTGAACTTTTCCGAATACCATGCGTATCTCGGTAATAAATTTGATTTCCCTCATATCCAAAAGAATAGAGCGCTAAGTCCTCCCGTATACGACTTGGGATAGAATTATCCACTTCTTCTTGGATAAAAACAGGTGCTTTCAAAGAATTGTCAATTTGTTTAGGTGCTTCCACATTCTCTAAAGCTTCCATTATGTCAGTAGCTAATGTTTCTGATACCCCCTTAACATTGAGAGTTCCTCCATTAAAATTACGTACCTCATATTGACCCAAAACTTGTGTATTGTATTTCCCATCAAAATATGGATTAATCCAGACACGCTTATCCTCTTCAAAGGGAATAGAGCCACTAAAGACAAGCTCATCTTCATTAAGATTCTTTGCTTGATCCTTTTGAAAGAAGAGGAGGTCTGTGGTCACTCGAGTACCTGCAATCTTTTTAAAAGCCGTATCTGGCAACCGAACTCCCCCTAAAAAATGAGTGTTGGATTTAATTTCTTGTAAGACATTATCTGTCCGCTTATCCATTGTCCCGATAGATGAGATAATCGACACTTGTCCTCCATCTCTTACTAAATCAAGTGAGTGTTTGACAAAGTAATCATGAATCATATAAGGTTTATCATAGTTTTTATCTGCAATCCGAAAATTTCCAAACGGAACATTCGTTAAGACTAAATCAAAACTATTATTTTGATAGGGAACTTCTTCAAATCCTCTCACTTCAATATGGGTATTGGGGTGGAGTTGTTTTGCGATTGCGCCTGTCACGCTGTCTAATTCAACTCCATAGAGTTCTGATTTCTCTCGTATACTTCTAGGCATAGCCGCAAAGAAGTTCCCAGTCCCCATAGAAGGATCTAATATCCTTCCTCCCTCAAAACCATCATCCAGTAACTTTTGCCAAATCTGGCGAATAATCATTGGGTCTGTATAATAGGCTGTGAGAGAACTTTGTTTCATAGTGGAGTATTCTGATTTACCTACTAAGCTCTTAAGAGTTAAACGTTCTGTTTCATACTTTGGGTTGAGTTCATCGAAAAATTCATTGGCAAGACCACCCCAGCCGACATACTTGGCTAGTAGTTCTTGTTCTTCTGGATTCGCTTGTCGTCCCTCTTTTTCTAATCTTTTAACAAGTTCAATTGCGGCGATATTCGTTTCAATCTTTTCTCGATTTGTCTTAGGATAAAAGTCCTCTAAATCATCTGGAAAAACAAAATCTAGAACAGGGACATCCGTCTCTTCTATACCTGAAATTAAAGATTTTGTTTCCTTATCCTTTTCATTTACATTTTCTTCTTCCAGGTAGGAAAACAAATCTATTTCCTGACTTTCACTTGATGAATCAATCTCAATCTCTGAATCTTCTTTTTCAAGTTCTAAATGAGACAATACTTGTTCAATCTCTTCCAAACTGTTCAAGTATAAGATAGGATTCTCTTCAAATAACTGGTTGGAATCATTGAATAGCTCTAGGCGAACTAAGTCATTTAACTGCGCATTTTCAATCGAAACCAACTGAAATACTTGTCCTTTATAACTTACTTGTGAACCGATTGGATATTCCCTCAAAGCTTCTTCTACAATTTTATCTACTTTAGATAGGGAATGAACTTCCACATTTTCTTCTACCTGGTCAATATTATCTAAAGGTAAGACTGCTTCCTCTACTTGCTTAGACTTTTCTCTTATAGCCTTTACTTCATCAAAATAAGTAATAATTTTCAGCTTTTGTGTCAGTGGGAGTTGTGTGTAGTTTTCTTCATGATGGACAAGATCCGTAACGATATCTAAAGTAGCCATCAATTCTGAACCCAAATAGGCTAGAACATCTCCTTCTTTTTCTTCAAAATGAATCTCAAGAACTTCTTTTTTTAGTTCTTTGGAATCAACCATTAGAAGAAACTCCTCTATATCTCTACTAATGCGGTCAGATAGATTATTCGCAACCCGATAGACATTGACTAAATTGACATCCTGATTCTGATGAAATACAAGCTCACTTAATGGTGTTAGCTTCTCTTTCTCAGATTGGATGTAAAATCGAGTGAAAAGATTATAGGTTGCGACTTCTAGCACCAAGTTTTTCTCAAAATTACTTAATTGAGATAATTTACTTAGACCTGCTTGTCCAAAATTTCTTGTGTAACTTTCTAAATCTTGGTCATTATTTTCAGAACTGGCCTCTAGGAAAGAGATAATATCTTGATGAAACGAATAGACATGAGGTATCTCCTCTATCTTGCCCTCTTCAGTCAAAAAACTCTCTACCAAATTCTGCCATTTCTCATCAAAATGTTGCGCTTGATAACGAAGAAATAAGTCCATTTTCTCTCTATCTTTTGGAATTGTTCCACGAAACATAGCCAATAATTGTATTACTTCCATACTCGCTCCTTTCATCTATACGAAAATAGGAGAATCACATGATTCCCCTACAACTCTATCTCCATTTCAACCTCTTGAGGACTGATTTCTAAATCACTAGATAAAAGAGAAACGGCATCCGTTCTCATGTAGTAAGTATATAAGTCTTCTAGGTCTTGTTGGTTTTCAATCCCTGTTTCAATACTAATCAGAGCCTGTATAAATTCCTTGTAGTGACTCTCCATCATATCTGAAATCTTTTGTTTCATTTCCATAAATACTGAGGACGGTTCAGTGATACTTGTTTGGTCTATGTCTTGTAAATCCTTTTCTAAGGGATTGGTTCCTTCTTCTATTTCCACTAAATCTGAACGACCATCACCATCAGAATCTGCGCTAAGAGGATTGGTTCCTAGCGCAAATTCTTGAGCGTCAGTCAGTCCATCTTGATCCGAATCACGTTGATAAATGGCTTCCATATACTTCCTTCTTTCTTAGTTAATCTTTTTTCACTCCAATCCTACCAAATATTCCTTGAAAGAAGTATCACAACAAAAAAGAGAACGAGCCAAAACTGCGTTCTCCTGAAAATGATAAAACATTACTATTAAAATAGATTACATGTAAAACTCTAATCAGGCAGAGCCTGCTAACTCATGACAGAAAAAGATGTTTAGCCTATAGTGCTGGCATTAAAAAATCCTCACACATCACGCAAGGAAATCGCTAAATAAAACAGGCTTTGACCATGTCGGGATTAATTGCAGCACATTCCAAGGATCCAGCTTTTTCTTTTTTTTATAATCGAATTTCCCAAAGAGTAAGCAAGATGAAGGCCGTCATTGCTTATGCTCATAAGATTCTCAGAATCATTTACAAACTACTTTCTGCCAAGCATACTTATCAAAAAGAGAAGGGGCTAGGACTGAGGAAACAGTTCTAACGCCAAAACTAAAAAATTTCAATTACACGCTAGTACAGGAATTGATTTTTTACGCTTTCTTACTGTTTTTTATATTAAAAAAGATGACTTACTTAACCTGTAAGCCACCTAATCAGTCGGTTTATTCTGGTGTCTGCCACCGCTTGGCCCGTACGTCCAAGATTGCTATCGGATTTTGTTCTGGTGTCCGCCACCGCTTGGCCCTTATGTCCAAGATTACTATCAGATTGACCATGAGCCGACCACTCATTTATAGACATATTGTATCTTTAAATAGCTACAATTTCAAGTGTAAACTCTTCTATTTGGTCGTATAAGCAAAACTGATGGCACTATCTGCTTGAGAGATTTTTCTAAAGGTATAGTTAGGGTTGCCCCCATAGTTGGTTTCAGACACAAGGAAAGAACCATCATCATAGACCTTCTCTACAAAAGCCACATGACCATAGCTGGCTGGTGTACCATGTGTACCTCCTACAAAAGAAACAATAGCACCTGCTCTTGGTGTAGAGCCCGTTTCCCCACCAAGACTTGAAGCTGTCGCAACCCAGTCCTGACCATTTCCCATGGTATTAATGATTGAAATCTTCTCTCCGTTTCTACCTTTTAGCTTTAATCCTAACTGGTTCATACGAGCTGCAACACCCCATGTACATTGTCCATAGGCATAGGCCATACCATCTCCACCACCAGGAACAGAATGATCATACAAGTCCCCACGAACCCCTTCAAGGGATTGCGGGTCACTTTTTGCCTGTCCTCCATTTGTTTGGCTGAAGCCTTTTTCAATTTGGTAATACCATTCCGTTGCTCTGGTTTGTCTTTCCAGTAGTTTGTCACCAGAATTTCCTTCCCAATAGGTCAGAAAGAGTTGGGCGAGATTGGCTGCACTGCCCGTATTTCCAAAGAAATCCTTTAACCAACTTTGATAGTAAAGACTATCCCCATGAAGCATAAAATCAAGTTGGAGGTCTAAATCATACCACTTCTTATTTTTGATATGTGCATAATTCAATAAAGCTGTATGCCGTGTTGACCCATCTGCGGTATCTGTCCATTGCCCTAAACCTAGACCTCTATGAAGAATATTAGGATAAGCACCACTATAAATGGCTGGTCCTCCTATCGCTAACCAGCTTTCATCATCCCATGAGGAATCGGTAGCGCCAACTGGAGGAGATAAATAATCTCCCTCAGCTCGTTTAGGATTGATAGAAGACTCTACCGACCAATTTCCTAAAATAGCCGCAATGGCTTGGGGACTTGCCCCTTGAGATTTCAAAAACTCATAAATATGTTTTGCTCGTTCAAACTCATCCCCACCAAACTGACCAATTGCTGGTAAAATAGTAGTCTGAAGTTGAATGACTTTTGGAAAATAAAATTGCGGATTGACATACACCAATTTTTCTTTCTTGTTCTTATACTTTTGATAGGAAACTTTCAAACCTGTATCATCTGGTGTTTCACCTATAACATCACCCGTTAGAACTCTTGTTCCCTCAATCGCACGGCCATTATGAATGGAATATAAGGTTAAGCGACTCTCATTCTCTCCTTTTCCGTTAGTGAGAATAACATTATCTCCGTCTAGAGATACAACACCATCCATTGGTGCGACAATCCTTTGGTGAGCCTTCGCTTCTAGTAGAATGTACTCCTGAAGGGTAGGTTTGCCGTCTAAATCATAGTAGCCATAACGATAAGTCATGGTTAGACTATCCTCGTTGCTTTTCCCCTCAAATGGATTGTCCAATTCCTGCATGGAAGCATACACACCTTCTTCTTTTAGTTCCTTCATTTCCTCTTGATCGTCTTTTGATAGTTTATACTTAGGAGTTTCATAAAGGTCTTGCATGGATTTTAAATCTTCTCCATCGTTTAAATCATGCCACAAAGTAGACAGATAATCCTTGTAAGTTTCTGAACTAAATAAGTGAACTGGTTTGTTTAACTCGTAATCATGGAATTTAAAGTTCATATAGCCCATCACATCATCAATTTTTGTGTAATAGGTAATGCCTTTGTCATTTGTACGAGTATGTTCTGCGTCTTCCCAAGTTAGGTGGGTATAAGCTTTTGTTAATTCAAATTCATCTTGTTGAATCAAACTAGCAGATGAAAATCCTAAAAAGAAGCTCATCATAAGTAAGAGAAGAAAAACTAATCCTCCTACTATCCAGGTTATAGGATTTCCAGCCGCAAATGTAAAGAAGGAAAAGGCTGCTTTTAGTTTTTGATAGATATTTCGGACACTTGTAAGACCTTGTTTCTTTAATTTTCGAAACCGATTTTTAAAGGAGCTTGGATTATCTTTCGCTAGTTTCCATCCTTTTCCATCCTTAAAATGATGGTATCGCTCTTTTGTGTTGGTCAGTCTTTTCTTGGTAAAACGACCTGTTGCTTGTCCTGTTTTGACACTAGCTTTCCCAATGTTATAAGAAAGCCGACTGTAGCGTTTCCCTTTTCTAATGGTCTCTTGTAGAGTGCGATAAGCTTCTAAATCTTCATTTTCTGAAGCTAACTCTCCACCTTCACGTCCAAGGACATAAAGAAAAGTTTTGGCTTTCCTACTGACTTTTTTGGACTTATAGGCTTGTTTAGTAGATTTTAGATTCTCTTTTGCGGCCTTGACTTCTTTCTTAGCTTTTAATTCTTCTAAACTCTTCCCTTTAAAGAAAAAATTAGATTTATGTTTCGATTCCTGACCGTATAGAAATTTTTGATTGGTTTTTCTTTCTTTACGACTCTCTTTTCTTTCTTCTTTTGCTTCTACCTTGGCTTCTCTAAATTGCTTCTTGGCTATTTTCAATCGTTTCCTAGCATGAGGCAACCGTCTGTCTCTTAATTCTTTGCGATTCAATAGAGATGGAGGACTATTTTGAAGAATATGATTGTAGTCTTCATTTGCTTGTTTTACTCTAGCCTTTGAAGCTTCTCTCATCTCCTCTAGCTTTTCTTTTATCTCTTTTTTCCATGCTTTATCATCCAGTACAGCGGAATCTTTTTTCTGTTTCTTCACCTCCTTCTTTCCTTGTTTCAAGAATTTTTTCTCATCTTTTAGACTTCTTCTAAATGCCTTTCGGGCACGTATGATTTCTCTTTTATCCTTCATTTACCTTCCCCTTAATTAGAAGCCATTTTATCAGGATCTGTACTCATGATATCAAACAATTGTGTACCTTGAGGAATCTTATTTTTAAAGGGAACGACAACTGAACCAGCTTTTATTAGTCCTGCCCCTTTTTCTGGATTGACTAGGTATTTTTCGAGTTCTTTTGACAAGCCTAAGAGTTGAACCAGTTCTTCTCGGTCATTTTTTGCTTGCTTGAGGAGAATCATAAATTCACTATTTGCAATAATCCGTCTACCATTTGGATCTAACAATAAGGTTTCGACGTTTTGAGTTATTCCAGTCGGACTAGCTCCATATTTTCTGACACGACTCCACAATTTAAAGAAGAAATCACTGGCATATTTATCTAGTAAGAGAAGCTGCATTTCATCAAAATAAATCCAGGTCTTCTTCCCTAATTTTTGGTTCCGAACAACACGATTCCATATCTGATCAAAAACAACCATAAGAGCGATTTGTTTCAGCTCATCTCCTAACTTTTTAACATTATAGATTAAGAAATTAGATCCTGTCTGAATATTGGTCTTATGAGAAAAAATATCAAGAGAACCTTCGACATACAGTTCCATATCAAGTGCCAAATTCTGCGCTTCTTCTTCTGGTTGTTGACTCAAGACAAAGACCCATTCTTCCAAAGAAGGCTCTTTAAATGACTGATAGGTGAGTCTCGTAACTCGGTCGATAATCGATTTTTCTCTTCCATCCATTTTCCTATCCAATAACTTGCCGATAAAGGATAAAAGAAATTCTGATTTTACCTTAACAGGGTCCTCATCCATATTTTCATCAGACAAGTCAAGTACATTGAGATAGGTTTGGGAATCGGGCGCAATATCAATCATTTCCCCACCAAAAGCCCGTCCAATAACACTGTACTCTGCTTCTGGATCCACGATGATAATTTCAGTATTTTCACCAGATTCCTTGATTTTGGTCGTGATAATCTCATGCTTGGTTGCCATCCCTTTCCCAGCTCCAGATGTCCCTAAAATCAGACCAGACGGTGTATTTAATAGGCTGCGATCAATGGTAATAATATTGCTTGAGATTTGATTGATACCGTAATATTTCCCACTGCGGTCTTGTAAGTCTACTGAAGTCCAAGGTGAGTTCACTGCTACATTAGATGTTAATAAACTCCGTGATACTCCCTCTAAAAAATCACAACCAAATGGCAGCAAACTATTAAAGGCTGCTTCTTGCATATATGGAAGTTTATCAATCATTAGGTCATTTGAGCCGGCCACTTGTTGAATAGTGTCTAGGGCTTGTTTGAGTTCTTCTTCATCCTGACCAAAGACACCAATCAAGAAGACTGTTTGAAATAGTTTATCTCCTGTCTCGGTCATGGTTTTTAAGAGTTCCTCAGCTTCATCGATATTGCTTTCTAATACATGACCTACTTTTTCCAAATAGATACCTGTACGAGCTAGTTTTTGTTGTTCCCCAATCTTTTGGGATTCCATCAAGGTCTTCTTTGTTCGTAGTTTCTTCATGGCATCTGCCTTGGTCGAACTTTGAGCATGGAGGCTCACAATCAATTCCAAATCTCCTTGCATGAGGTCTCGAATAAACTGATCACCTAATTCCATGCCGTAGTCTCTCACATAGACAATCTGTAATAAGCGGTCATTGATTTGTATGTAATTCTTGTTTTTAAAATCCAAGAGATTAGGTGCTATGAAGTGACGAGTTGTCTGACCAGATCTCGTTAAATCACGGTAAGAAAAAGGAAGATGGTGTTCTCCTCTAAGCATATCTGCCAACAAGTTGACACGTTCTTCTCCAGCCAAGGATTCAAATCGAGCATCAATTTCTGAGAAACCACTCTTGAAATATTCTCCAATTTGAGACAAGGAACGATAAGCTTGTTTGGGATTAGTATCCTTTCTACCAAAGCTAATCAGTTTCACAGCTGAAAAATTATTTTCACCACTGTCTAAATTCTGATTCATCATCCGATTCAATTCTTTACGATAGGTATCATATCCATCTTCTTTTTCCTCATACAAAACACTTTGTCTAAACTTTTCTAAATTCAATCTTTTATTAAAAATGGTCAATTGGAAGTTAGTTTGGTCATCTAGGGAGTTAATCAAATCAGAATACTTCTCAATGATTGCCCCCTTGTCTTCTAAACCAACAGTCTGGTAATTGACATCACCAAGTAAATAGCTTTGTGAGAAATAATGTTCTTTTACCTGCATCAGACCATTTTGATACAGGGCTTGATAGGAAAGAGTATTAGCCGTTGATGGTAACACTTCCTCTTTTTTTCCTTTAACTACTTCTTTCTGATTAGTCATTGAAGTTTTTTGTTTCTTTAATGTATTTGATTTTCTTTTCATGTTCAGGTCCTTTCTTTCCTGTAATTGTGCGTAGGGGAACCGTTAATTCAAAATGAAGACGGTATTTCAAATAATGTTCAAAATATAAATCATTGGGTTTATAGACTCCAAAAAGCATGAGGGGGATGGTAAAAGCAAACACAAAACCGTAAACAAACCAATCTCCAAATTGCCAGAAAAAGAGATTCAAGCCCAAAACAATAATTGTGACAATAAAGGCTGGTAAAACAAAGATGATTTGTCTTGTGGTGAAACCTAACCAAGCCCTGTGTTGGTATTTTGAAATGTCTTTAAAGACACGTGTATTCATGACTTTCCTTTCTAAAAAGGCTAAGAAGCAATTACTTCCTAGCCTTTATCTAATTACATACCTAAGATTGAACGAGCCGTACGTTGAGAACCAACGAGGGCAATAATCAGTAAGATAGCTTGTACCAAACTACCAAACATAATCGCAAGTGATTGCAAGACTCCTGCACCATTTGAAACAGCTATTTTCCCAGCAGATTCAAACAAAGGAACAAGAGAAACAATCAGAAAAATGAGAACCCCTTGTACCGCATAGACCATAATATTTTTTAAATAGCCAATACCAATAGACTTCCATTCATCACTTAAAAATGTTGGAATCGTAAGAGGTGCAAATGGGATCATAAGGTAGAGTTGAATAAATCGAATAGATACCAAAAGATTGACCATGGCAGCACTTACTATCCGAACAAGCCAAATGAGGAGGGCGAAAAAGCCCACAATCATCCGGCCAATAAATCCTGACCCTTTTAATCCAGAGATGGTATCATACTTTGCCCCACCGTGAGCCACAATCGAAGCCACTTGTTCAATAGCGTGACTCGCAATCCCGATGATAGCTTCTACAATCACAGTTGTATTGGTAATCACAACTGCGACCATAATATAACTAATCAACATCGGCGCTAATGCTTCAAAGGTCATTGCTCCACCAGAGTTAGCAATTTTCTTTGCCATCTTCGAAAATTCTAAGATGAGAACAACTGATAAAATCGCAACTCCAAGAGGCTGCATGACACTTTTAGTAATACTAGACATGTAAGTCCAAACTGTTGGATTGTAGCTAGATAGGGATTTAATCAGATCTACCGTAGATTGTAAATCCACATTAAATCCTTCAAATAAATTTTCAGCTGATATTTTTTCAGATGCAAGGTAAACAAAGGGTGAGACTAAACTAAGATTCATGTCATTGTTTATCCTCCTAAATTGAAATCTGGGTTACAAAGGCTCCAGCAGCCCCGACCATAACACCACCGACAATTTCAAGAATGGCATTCCGAACACCTGGTCCACCATCTTTAATGTTGGTTGCAAGGTTGACAATCCCCACAACAACGAGAAAGGCACCAACCGCAATCAATCCCTTCTGTAACAAAGACATAGCTTGTGCAAACATAGCACTTGCGTCTACTCCATAAACAAAACCTTTAAAATGCGTAATCATCTATTTCCTCTTTTCTATTTTTATTTTAAACTAGATTCAAAAGTTAAATCACGAATTCTAAGGCCTTCAAGATGATTTTCTTGTCTTTGATTCAAAGGATTGATTTGATAGTTCCACCACCGTTCATCGGTTTCTTGATTGGCTAGGTACTTCCAGTTTGGATGCTTGGTTGAATTGTATTTTTTGCTTTTAAAGACAGGCATATTGGCAATTCGAACCAAGCATTCATGCCGTTTCATATTTCCGACCTCATCAGGTGTCATTAAATCACGAGCAATCTTTTGATGAGAAAGGGATCCTGAACCTGTCTGGCCAAAGGAACGACTCGTATTTCGAACATCAATGGTTTGTTTACCGAGTAATCCACTCATAAATTTAAAGGTATCTTCATCATTACCACCTAAGTAGACCAAGCTATCACAGTTCCCCAAAATGGTTTTCCAAGCTTCTTTTTCTTTATAGAGCCCTTGAAGTTGGGCAATATTTTGAAGAATGGGAACGAGACTCATATTCCTAGAACGAACTGTTGAGGTTTGTTCAGCAAAATCTGGGATTTCTCCGATATTTGCGAATTCATCTAAGTAGACTCTCACATGAAGAGGTAATTGACCCTTAAAATCAATATCTGCTTGTCTTGTTAGGGTTTGAAATACGGTTGAAAAAAAGAGGGCTGAAAGAAAGCGAAAGGTACTATCATTATCTGGGATAACTAAGTAAACCATTGATTTTTCCTGGCCCCATGTCTTCATATCAAGGGTATCTCTTTTGGTCAAATCCATGACACTTTGAATATTGAAGAGGGCAAATTTAGCAGTGGTTACAGCTATAACAGAATCCAGAGTCTTATCCTTATAATTTTGGAAATCTGCCCAATTTCGCATGGTAAAATTTTCAGTTCCATACTTTTTAGCATAATTTTCAAATAGAATTTCTAAGACACTTTTTTCTTGGTTTTCTCCCTTGGATAAGTGTTTAATGAGTTTTGAGATTTCAGCAAAACTTGGATAACGCCCTCGTTTTTTTCGCTCTTCCACTTCTTTTTTTTGACGTTTCAACAAGTTTTGGTATTCTGTTTGACTCAAACGACTCTCTTCAATGAGCTGTTCTCTTGTTTTAGGTGGATTATAGAAATCGACCAAGTAAGAGGCTAAAGCTCGTACCAAAGTCATAGAAGCTTCATCCCAAAATGGATCACTACGAGATCCAGAGCCTTTGGTGTTATTAAAATAAACCGTCAGCATGCGATTCAAATCATTTTCTGTCTCTATATAGCGAAAAGGATTGAAGCCATCTGAGTTCTTCATATTGACTAAATCTAAAACCTTTACTTGGTAACCATTTTCTAAAAAGAGTTTACCTGTTTTCTCGGCCAAGTGATCTTTAGGATCCACTACAATATTAGAACTATTCATCTGAATCAGATTGGGTTTCACAAAGCGAAATGTCTTCCCACTTCCTGAACCTCCTATCACCGCAATATTTTTATTTCTATCATATTGGGGTGGCTTTTTATCTAATAATGTCAAACGAACATCTTGTGCTAAGATCGTATCATGAGAAAATTCCTTACCGTAAAAGAGCTTCTTTTCTTTTAGAGTTCCAAAACGGGCGCTCCCGTATTCTACCCCTTCTCGGTATTGTTTTTTTCCAGTCTCTAAATAGAGATAAACCAGCAGCATCATAACAAAGCCTAGTAGAAAAAAAGCACTTGATTTTCCAGTAAAGGAAACATTCCATGGCGACTGAAGAACTTTATCTTGACCTTCCATTAGAAGATGAGTCCATTTATCTAAGCTATTTCCAGTATAGGAATCATATAAAAGCGTCAAACGATGAAAAAGATAGCCTAGTAAGATACCTAACAGTGAGAATAGTAGGAATTTCTTTCCACTGTACATCATCTCACCATCTCTTTCTGTTTGACGGCTCCTTCTTGTCTAAAGGTAATTTGGGATTTAGCCTCATCAATTGCATCGTCTAATGACTTATCCATGGTAAAATCAGCTAATTTCTCCGGATCATTAACCATTTTTTCTAACAGATGGTCTAAATGATTGTCTAGAATCGAACGGTCTTTCGTGTAGAAATGCAGAGAATCCTCTTGCCAAGCGATGGCTAAAGGAATCTCTTCTTTTTCTAAAAAAGCTTTAAATTTCTCTATATCAATTGGTTTGTCTAAAAAATCTTTATTCAGATTAATCGTATCAATCGAATAAGGAGATTGTAGCAATTCTTCTAATTTCTGTACCCCTATCTTATAGGCAGAATCCTGTGCTAAAGCCTGACGTCTAGACCATTCTAGAATCTTTAAAAGACTTTTTACAGTAAATAAAAGACTACGCTCAGCATATTGAACTGCCATTCGTTCCTGTTGTTCAGAGGACATCTGACGCCTCCTTCTTCACAAATAGCAGTTTTCCTTCTTTATAGCGATAAGCTATCAATTTCTGATGTTGCTTGATTGACTTGACAACCTGCAGTAGATCTCTCGAATAAGGTTCTCGAAGAGTGACTTCTACTGCTTTCCCATCAAAGATACCAACACGTTTAAATTCAATGTAGTCTTTTTTGAGATGTCCTAAGCCCATACCAAAGGGAAAGTGATGAATCAATTGGATGGTACAACCACCTTTATTTCCCATTTGTTTCAAATCATACAAGTTTACTACCTTCATGATTAACTCCTTTATCTAATTTGTCGCATCGTTTGAGTCTGGTAACGATAAACTCCGTGTCTGTTAGAAAATTCTCACACACGTCTTGTGCCAGTTGCCCTTCACAGGGAAATACTCTCAGTCCCTACTTACACAGGCACGCTAATCAAGACGGAGTGGATTCAATTTTCAAAGAACAGGTAGCTTTATTATAGATAAGAGTAGTTGAAATTTTTATCACATTTTTGAGGTTGTTGAAATAAAAAAAGAAACTCACTGCTTTACGAATGAGTTACTTTTGTACTAAAATATTTGTTCCATAATTTCCCTAATAACCTGAACAGAGTTATCAAATGAGATATCTTTAGCATACTTAAATTGGCGTTGATAACGAATCCATAGCTCTTTCTGATAATCAGAAATTTCAATTCCTCTCACTTGTTCTTCCCAATTATCAATAGTATCTTTACTTTTACGTTTTTCTGCCGTATTCTCAAGTGCATTTTTTAATAGTTCAAGATTAATCTCTTCTTTTCTAAGTTTATACAAGGTGAAAAGATCATATCGATCACGTGGACGCGTCGAAGCTAGTCCCCTACTGATGATCGTTTCTAACTTTTCAGCAAGTACAGTCTCTAGATTATATGTCCATATCTGGATGCTTTCATTAGTAAAGATAGAAGTCATTGAATAAGTTATTTCTCTTGGTGTGATCTTATCACCAGTTGTAATATCAATAAAAACAACCTCCTTTAATGTATCAAAAGTCGCATTTAATTTTAATGAAAATCCTCCATATTCATCATCTTGGCGAATAGGTTCTAGCTTATCTACTGAAAATGAAAATCCATCAGTTTTAGAACAAAGAATCTCTTCAAAGATATGAACCAAATTTTCTCTGCTCATTTCGGTTCCCTTCAGAGTGACATCTAAATCCATTGTGGTTCGCTTATCTAGTCCAAGAATTTGACCTATTAGATACCCTCCTTTTACAATGAAGGAATCTCTATAAGAACTAGTAGAAATCAGCTTTAACACTTGCTCAATTAAATAATGTTGTTGTACTTGTTGAGCTGGAATTCCCTTATCTTTTGAAATGTTTTTGATTTTTGCTTTAAAGCTATTGGCATTTGAAAACATTAAGATAGTACCTCCGTATAAGATTGTAACTTATCAGTTACCTTAAATAGCTGGGCATAATAAAATAATTTGTGTAAATAAATTTGATTCTGTTGAAAATATTTTTTAAAGGCTGGTGCAATAATTTGAAGATCCACCTGATGAACTGGTCTTAGACATTCAACCAAAACTCGTTCAACTTCATAAACTTTAATAAATTGACCAGGAAGACGCTCTATTTCAATAATTCCTTCACTATAGTGAGAGCGTAAAATAATAGGACATATATCTGCTTCCTTAATGTTTTTGGTATTCGTACCATAAGGAAAACTCATCGTCATGTTAAAAGGGATAGTCAAAGATAAACCATGTAACCAAAGTGCTGTCTCCAAAGAAAAGATTCCCTTTGGAAATCGATACTGAAGGACAAACCACTCATCTAAATAGATATCAGGTAAGCGATATAAGCCTTTTTCTTCAGCATCGATTTTTCCTTCTTTAACCATTTTTAATAAGGTTTTGTAGTGTAAATTTTCATCTATTACTTGTTTAAAAGTTAAAAAACCATACTGATTGAAAGAGTTCATCAGTTTCTCTCTTTTATCAACCATATCATTCTCCTTTATTGAAAACAAAATGCTAACATCTTCTATATATGTTAGCATTTTATTTCTTTAAAATCAATTCATTTAGTTTATTTATTTCAAAATCAATCCATACGTAAGACAGACCAGCTATTATTAAAGAAAAAATAAGATATAGACTGATAGGTTCCACACCAAACGTAGCCCCATACTTCAGGAAACTAAGAAAACGACTCCCAAAGAAGTCGCATTCATCGAAAATTGGATTAATAACTATCCTAAAAAATGCTTGCACTACAAGTCTTCTAGAGAATTTCTTCTTGGTTGCTAACTTGAATTTGAAATTTGGCGTTTCCTTCTTGATGTCCGCATCAAAAAGAGGGAACCTAGTTGGTTCCCTCACTCTGTTAGTTTTTACTTATTTTCCCTATAGGAAAGCTAGTATCTATTAAAAAATTCTTTTTTCTGTGAACTTCCCCATCTTTCAATAAATAGAATCCCCACTAACAAAAGGATAATCAGGCAAGGAAGTAAGACTAGCCCCATACCCCAATTCAGATTGACATTATCAATTTGCTTAGGTAATCTTCCAGACAAAATCTCCACTGAACGCAAGTAAGTAAAGGGAATCAGATGTGCAATCCTTTGAAGAGGCTGAATTGTTTGGATGCCAAACAATAGGCCAACAATCCCAATGAGTGAAAGAAAAAGGACAGGCATTTTTTGCTTGAAAAAGTAAGCAATCAAGTACACTACTTCCACAATGACGATAAAGGCTAAGAAAGCTAATAACAAGCCAGGAAATAACACATCTTGTATCTTTCCAATAGTTACCTCTTGATTCACTAAGCTATAAATCGGGTAGGGATAATCTAACTGTCCAAAACCACTTATCAGACTTCCAACTAGAAAAGAAAATCCACAGATTCCGATAAACAGCACAGTTACATATCCCACTCCAACTCCAAGAGAGGACATGGCAAATGTCACTTTTGAAAAAGGATATAACTGAGCTGTGTCCAGATGATTTTGATATCTTTCTGCAAAAAGTTGTGTTAGCATAAAAATAATAGCAACCATAAACAAGGTTGGGATGATAGCCTCTAAAATCCAGACAATCTGATCAATTCCGTGGGTCGGAAACTCCAAAGTATGTGCTTTTATGTTCAAGGGATACAGGGCTTGGTAAATCTTCCGTTCGCGGTCAACCCCCATTTTTAATTCAGAGTTAGAGGTCGGGTCATTTGATACAAATTCATAATTCTTCTCTTCATCTTGCCACTGCAAATAGTAGGCTTCTTTCCAGCGCCCTTCTTTTAACAAAGCCAGAATTTCTTTCTTTTGCGTCAAAAGATTTTTTTGCAATTCTAAATCATTTTTAGCAATCTGGTATTCCTCCGAGCTGGTGTCAGAAATTTGGGAGAGCTTCTCTTCATTTTCATTGATAGCTCTCTCGTTGGCTGTAATAGGACTTTCCAACCTGCTCTCCAAGCTGTGTGAGTTTGCAGTCTGACTATTTAAATAAAAGGTGACACCGAGTACAGATACAAATAAAGCTAAGATAATCCAGTTTAGGCGACTTTTGAAAACTTTTTTCAATAAAAATAGACTAACATCTTTCATAAATTAAACCTCTTCTATCTGTCCCTGATGAATGGTTACTATTCTATCGCAGACATCAACCAACTCTTCCTTATAGTGGGAACTCAAAAGAACCAGCTGTTCTTGTCTATTGATTTGTGCCAGTCTATCAAAAAATTTCTGTCGATAATACTCG